>JBEAXZ010000047.1:0-7253 GCA_041159565.1 Actinomycetota bacterium
AAAACAAATAAAACCTCATTTACCGGCGTAACTTTCTCTATTACTCGCCGCACCTTTCCTAGTTCATCCATCAAATTGCTCTTGGTGTGCAATCTGCCAGCAGTATCGATGAGTAAAAAATCGTAACCTTCATTTTTGGCCTTGGTAGCACCATCAAAACAAACTGCCGCTGGGTCTGAGTTCTCCACTCCTCGTACAACATCCACCCCAATGCGCTGGCCCCAGGTCATTAATTGATCTACCGCTGCTGCTCGAAAAGTGTCAGCTGCTACCAAAAGTACTTTATATCCAGAGGTATTCAAGAGATTGGCCAGTTTTGCAGTGCTTGTAGTCTTCCCGGTTCCATTGACACCTACCACCAATACTGTTGTTAAGCCATCTTTTTGTAGGTTAAGGGCTCTAGATTCAGAGCTCAAAAAAGATTTAATTCGTTCTGCAATCGCAGCCTCTAGATTTTCTGACTTCTCCTTCTTTACTAAATCTACAATCTCTTCTGCAACTGAAGCACCCAAATCTGATTCCATGAGAATTTTGCGAAACTCTTCAATGTCCTCAACAGAGGCGCGGTTACGGGAAAATTTAGAGAGAAAAGAGCCGAACAATCCCATTTTTAGACAGATTCAGTTTCATTCTCACGCAAACGTTGTGAGATTACTTCCGAAACGCCATCGCCACGCATGGTCACTCCATACAAGGCATCGCCAATCTCCATTGTGCGCTTCTGGTGGGTAATAATGATGAGCTGAGAATCTTTTCTTAACTCCTCAAGTACGCCCAAAAGACGACCAAGGTTTGCATCATCAAGAGCGGCCTCAACCTCATCCATTACATAAAACGGGCTAGGACGAGCTTTAAAAATAGCAACCAATAAGGCAACCGCGGTCAATGATCGCTCACCACCGGATAGCAGAGAGAGTCTCTTGATTCGCTTTCCAGGCGGCCTAGCCTCAACATCAACACCGGAATTCAGTAGATCGCTTGGATCAGTCAGCACTAAACGACCCTCGCCACCTGGGAATAAGCGGGCAAATATCTTTTCAAACTCTCTAGCTGTATCACGATAAGCCTCTTCAAAAATCTCTTGGACTTTGTCATCAACCTCTTTAATGATGTCCAACAAATCCTTCTTAGACTTCTTTAGATCCTCTAGCTGTTCGGCAAGGTACTTCAATCTCTCTTCAAGCGATGAGTACTCTTCCAAAGCCAAAGGATTAATCTTTCCAAGCAGCGCCAAGGAGCGTTCTGCAGTTGCTAAGCGCTTCTCTTGTTGCTCACGAACATAAGGAATGAAATCTCCTTGAATTAGATCGCCCACTTCATCCTCAATAAAAGTTGGGACATCCTTATCTGGACCGTACTCACTGAATAGAGTTTGGGAGTCAACTCCAAACTCCTCCATCGCTTTGCTTTCCAATTGCTCAATTCTCAAACGCTGCTCAGCGCGAGCAATCTCATCTCTGTGCACACTTGAGGTTAATTGATCTAGTTCGGTGGTTAATTCACGAACTTGAGCACGGATTGCCAAAATCTCGCCATCACGATTAGAACGTGAAATCTCCAATCTTTCCCGCTCTGCATTGGCCCGCGAGATTGAGTTTTCAATTTGTATTAAAGCTTCGTATGCGGCATCAGCGATTGCCTGAGCAGTAACCGCCCCTCTAGCGCGGGCTTCACGCCGTGCAATGCTCTTGCTCGCGGCCTCTCTTTCATTGCGTGCCGCAAGTTCGAGCGCAGCAGCGCGTTGTGAAATAGCTGCCACCCTTTCCTCGATTGTGCGTAATCCAAGACGCGCCTCAACCTCCACCGCTCTGGCGGTAGCAACAGAGGCACGTAGATTTTCCAGTTGAGCCAGATCAGGCTCATGTGGTTCTTCGCTCTTGCCAAACTCATTTTGCGCTACCACTAACTCTTCTTCATCAGCTCGAATAGCCAGCTTTAGCTCGTTGATCGAGTTGGCCAGACGCTCTACCTCAGCGGTGCTACCTCTAACGCTCTGGCCCGCCGCCCCCAATTGCTCAGCCAAACCTGCCATCGCAGCATCAGATTCATTTAATTTTGCTAGCGCTTGGTCGTAATTTGCTTGATCAGCCCGCACTTTGTTTTCAGCGGTCGATATTTCAAACTTAATTCGATCACATTCATGAGAGTATTTCTGTAGATCTACCTCGCTCTTTTCAATCATCGCGGTAATCTCAATCAAAGATGATCTAGAAGATGATCCGCCGCTCGCGCGACCTCTACCAACTAGATCTCCATCGCGTGTAACTGCGATCAACCCTTTATTGGAGCTGATGATCTCTTGAGCCTGGCTAAGCGAATCAGCGGCAACATAGCCCGCCAGTAATCTAGGGATTATGTTGCTCAATGTCGCCGAGCTAACTTTGCTAGATAAAGATGTGAATCCAGAGTTTGAGTTCAAATCTTGAACTGCATCTCCATCAGTTACAAACAAAATATCAGCATTACCCGCTGATTCAGATTTCAAGTAGGTCAAAGCTGAAATTGCCTGTGATGCATCTTGAACCACCAAAGCATTTGCCATGGAGCCGAGAGCTGCAGATACCGCGCTCTCCCATCCGGGTTCAACGGTAATTAAGGATGCAACGCTGCCGCGGATCTCTATTCCGCGGGTATTTGTTAACAAAGCACCGCTGCCATCTTTATGTAATGTCGCCTGACGCAGAGCGTCAACCTTTGCTTCAGTTGCACTCTTATCTCGCTCCGCACGAGATAGATCACCCTGCAACTTTTCCAGAACAGATTTCGAAGAATTCAATAGCTGTTTAGCTTTTTCAAACTCCGCATCGAGTCCAAGCTCGCCCGCATCTAAGCCGGCGACCTCACTTTCTAATCTAGCAAAATCTCGCTTGGCCTCTTCAACACGAGAATTTGCTTCGCTTAGGGCCTTTTCTAGTCGGGAAATCTCAGATTTAGTTCCATCGATACGTGATTGCAAACTCTTGATATGGCCTTCTTGTCTAGCGGTGCCTTCTCGATAATCAGCGATGGCTCTTTGGGCTGCGGCTACGCGATCATCTTCATGCTTCAAGCGGGTTTCCAAATCAGCAACATTTGCAGTTGTGCCACTTAACTCAGTTCGCGCTTTTTCTAGCGAATTTTGTAAAGCATTTTCCTCTAGGCGTAAGCCCTGCGCCTCTGCATCTAGCGCCTCTGGATCTCTTCCTAATGCGCGGGCCTCTTCCGCCTCTTCTGCTAAAAATCTAGCCCGCTCTGAAGCCAAATTTTGGGTTCCTCGTAATTTCTCTCGCTGTGCGGTTAGGTTGTAGTAGTTGTCTTGCGCAGCGTTGAGTTGAGGTCCTTCTACTCCAGCGATTCGATCTAATTCAACCTCTCGATTGCGCAACTTATCTAACTCTTGTTCAACTATGGAGCGACGTTCACGTAATGCGGTTTCATCCGCTACCTCTGAGGTAAGTGTTGATTTAAATGAGATTAAATCATCAGCCAGGATACGAAGTTTGGCATCGCGAACATCAGCTTGGATTACCGCTGCTTTTCTGGCGACCTCGGCTTGCTTTCCGAGTGGTCTAAGTTGGCGTCGCAGCTCATTTGTTAAATCTTGCACTCGAGCCATATTGCCCTGCATTGAATCTAATTTTCTTAAAGCTTTCTCTTTGCGTTTGCGATGCTTAAGAATTCCCGCCGCTTCTTCAATGAAGCCACGACGTTCCTCTGGATTCGCAGTGAGAATCGCATCAAGTTGTCCCTGTCCAACAATTACATGCATCTCGCGACCAATACCGCTATCGCTAAGCAACTCTTGAATATCAAGCAATCGGGCAGACTCACCATTTATCTGGTAATCACTCTGACCATTTCTAAATAGGGTTCGGGAGATCGTCACCTCTGTGAAATCAATTGGAAGCGCACCATCTGTATTGTCGATGGTTACCGAAACTTCAGCACGACCCAAGGGAGCACGCCCCGAGGTGCCGGCAAAGATGACATCCTCCATCTTGCCGCCACGCAAACTCTTTGCACCCTGCTCACCCATGACCCAGGACAAAGCATCAACCACATTGCTCTTACCCGAACCATTTGGACCGACCACGCAGGTGATGCCGGGCTCAAATTTGAGCGTGGTGGGTGAGGCGAAGGACTTAAAGCCCTTCAGGGTCATGCTCTTCAAATACACAGGCAGAACCTATCGGGTGGCATACAGCCAACTTGGCTTTTAGACCCGTTTAGCGCCTGATTTTTTGAGATTTTTCTGGCAGTTGGGGCAAAAGTGTGATGAGCGATTTCCAAAAACAATTCGGCGAATAAAGCTGCCGCAACGAGAGCAAGGCTCATCCTCCCGACCATAAGCCTCAAGTTCAACTGCAAAGTAGCCACTCTCACCATTCACATTTATATAAAGAGCATCAAAGCTTGTGCCACCTTGTTTCAAAGCCTTAGTCATAACCTGCTTTACCGAACTAAGTAAGGTTTTTATCTCATCTTCAGAGAGAGTATTAGCCATTCGTTCGGGATGAATTCGAGCTCGCCACAATGCTTCATCAGCATAGATATTACCCACGCCACTCATCACTGTTTGATCCAAGAGAACCCGTTTGATTGCACTCTTCTTATTGGCGATCTTTCTCATGATTTTTTTGGCATCAAATTTAGGGTCAAAGATATCTGGAGCGATTCGAGCAAAAGTGCGCGGCATCTTTTCGCCATCTTCCTCAACTAAGTCATCAATAGCTACCCAACCAAAGGTTCTTTGATCAATAAACCTAATCTCTTTCTTACGATCGCCGCAATCTATTCTGACTCTTAAATGTTTCTCATCATTTTCTTTTTTGGGCTGAATCAAGAATTGCCCGCTCATTCCTAGATGAGCGACCAAGGCTAAATCTCGGTTTAATTGAAACCATAGAAATTTGCCCCGTCGTTTTATCTCCAAGATTCTTGCGCCTTGTACGGTGCTTATCGGTGCGAAGGTTGAAGCGCGATTTCCGCCTTTGTGAACCATCTCAATGCTCTTAATCTTCTTGCCTTTGACCCAAGGCTCAAGACCTCGACGAACGGTTTCAACCTCTGGTAACTCTGGCATTGGAAGTTTGAGAGTTTTTATATTGTGGGTGTTTGAGTAATTTCTTCATAAGCTAAACGAGCAGCAACTTGCTCCGCCTCTCGTTTACTTTTTCCATGACCTGATTTATATGTAACCCCATTAACAACTGCAACAGCAACAAAGTCCTTATCGTGGTCAGGTCCAGATTCAGTTACTTTATATTCAGGTGGTAGCCATCCTGATGCAGCAACAATTTCTTGAAGAGCGGTCTTGCCATCTAATCCAGCACCGCGGGTTACCGCATCTTCTATTGCTGGCTCCATCAATTTCATAACCACTTGCGTAGTGATGGCAAAGCCGTGGTCAAGATAAATCGCTCCGACTAAAGCTTCCAGAGCATCAGCCAGTATCGAGTTCTTATCTCGACCGCCAGTTACCTCTTCACCTTTTCCGATTTTTAGGGCAGAGCCGAGTTGCAGGTCACGAGCGATTGCAGCCAATGCCCGCATGTTCACAATTCCAGAACGTAAGGGCGAAAGTCTGGACTCATCTAAATCAGGAAATCGCTCGTATAAAGCTTCGGTAACAATTAAACCCAAAACACTATCGCCTAGAAACTCTAAACGTTCATTAGTTGGCAGACCACCAAACTCATATGCAAATGAACGATGAGTTAGCGCGAGATTAAGAAGCTCTGGACTTACCGAAACTCCGAGCTTTTCGGTTAAAGCCAGAGTCAGGATTAAACCTCTAGAACTTGACGACGGTTATATGTGCCGCAGGTTGGACATGCGGTGTGCTGCAACTTTGGTTGTTGGCACTGGCTGCAGTTAGCGGTAGCAGCTGGGGTCGCTTTCCATTGGCTACGACGAGAACGTGTGCGCGAGCGGGACATCTTTCGCTTTGGTAATGGCACGGTAGTTCTCCTTCAATTCTGGTTAGGCTTTTTGAAAAGCTTCTAAGCACCCCTTTGGGCGGGCAAGTATCTCCCAGGCTGGGGAGGTTTGCCAAATTAACCCTCTATTTTTCCGGCCCTGAACTGGGGTTCCAGCCTGCCAACCCACCCCAACGTGGGTCGACAACCTCATGTCCATGATCATCTGGGAGTTCAGCCCACTTCTCGCCACATTGCGGACAGAGTCCCTCACACTCTTGGGAGCAGATTGGATTGACCGGCATAGAAAGAATCACCGCATCTCTTATCGCGATCTCCAGGTCGGCCACATCGCCATCCAAAACAAATAACTCATCATCCTCATCAGGGTTTTCCGACTTCCTGCTGGCATACAGGTAAAGCTCTTGAAACCGCTGGTCGATTGCAAAATCAATCGGATCTAGGCAGCGACCGCATTCTCCTTTGGCATGAGATTTAACCTCTCCGGTAATCAGCACCCCATCATCGACCGATTCTGCTTTGAATTGAAGTGAGATCTCCGTGCCCACTGTTATCTGAAGGAGCGGAACCCCGATTGGCTCGGTCGCAGGGAAGGAGAAGGCGTACTCACGCATCTCTCCCGCACGTCTTGGTAGCTCATGCAGATTTACCTTAAATGGAGATTGCCCTTTGGAGTTCATTTGTATGCCTTCAAAAAATTAATCAGCAAGCTGCGAGAGAACATCCTTGTCACTTGCTCCCGCCAAACGTTCACGACCGCGATTAACCGCTTCAAGAGTTTTATTTAAAATTACCTCTAAGGTGGCAAGGCGAGAATCGATATAAGCATCAACCTCTTCACGCTCTTGCTCGACTTTTAAATGCGCTTCTTCTATCAAGCGGGCTGATTCCTCGCGGGCAGCTGCAACGATGGCGGTTTGCTCAACCATGCGCGCCACCTCTTCGCGGGCATGTGAGATGAGCTGTTCAGCGCTTTGTCTTCCCTCTTCAACAATGTGCTCTCGATTTTCCAATAGTTTTTTGGCATTGGCTAGATCTGCAGGCAGCGCTTGATTAATCTCCTCGAGAATGCCTAACAACTCACCGCGGTGCACAACGCAGGAAGCGGACAATGGAACAGCGCGTGCTTCATTAACCATAGTTATTGCTGATTGGAGTTTCTCAATAGCTTCCACAGTTAATCTCCTTTAAGCCTTTTCAGCCAGTCGTTTTAGCACGCCTGCTGGGACAAGATTAGACACATCTCCTCCATAGCGCGCAATTTCACGCACAAGCGAGGAGGATAAAAAGGAATATGCCGGTTTGGTGGCCATTAGAAGGGTGTCGACACCTTTG
>JBEAXZ010000048.1:0-7233 GCA_041159565.1 Actinomycetota bacterium
CAACCTTGTCACGATGTACCGCGGTTACCAATGGACCCATATCGCTTCCTGCGGTTCCATCACCTGTTTTCAAACCACTCATACGTTCTGCAATCTTTGCGATTAACGCATCAGCGATGGGTTCGACGGCAACCAGTGCGGAAATCGCCATGCAGCGCTCTCCGGCCGAACCAAACCCGGCGTTAACTGCGGCATCTGCTGCCAAATCAAGATCAGCATCTGGCAGAACCAACATATGATTCTTGGCGCCGCCTAAAGCTTGCACCCGCTTACCATTTTTAGTGCCGTTTTCATAAATGTATCTTGCAATTGGAGTCGAACCAACAAATGAGATTGAAGATACTCCTGGATGCTCAAGCAATCTATCAACCGCAACTTTGTCGCCATGTACTACGTTGAAAACTCCATCAGGCAATCCAGCGGCTTTCCAAAATTCAGCAATCAAGTTGATCGCCGAGGGATCTTTCTCGCTGGGCTTAATAATCACTGAATTGCCAGCTGCGATTGCGATAGGGAAAAACCACATCGGAACCATGGCAGGAAAATTAAATGGCGAAATGATGGCGCACACACCAAGAGGTTGGCGGATAGAGTAAACATCAATACTGGTAGAGGCTCCCTCAGAGTAAGAACCCTTAAGTAGATGAGGAATGCCACAGGCAAACTCCACAACTTCCTGTCCTCTAGTTACCTCACCAAGCGCATCAGATAAAACCTTTCCATGCTCTGCAGTGATTAGCTTTGCGATCTCTTCTTTGCGAGAGTTAAGAATCTCTCGGAATGCGAAAAGCACCTGAGTTCTTTTAGCTAAGGAGGAGTCACTCCACTCTAGTTGCGCCTTTGTAGCAACTTCGACTGCGTGATCTACCAACTCAACGGTGGCAAAATCAACTTTTCCCGTAACTTGCCCCAGAGCTGGGTTGTAAACATCACCGGTACGTTGTGATGGCTGGTTCCAATATCCACCATTTATGAAGTGGGTAATTCTTTTTAGCTCAGACATTTCTTCCCAATCTACTTCTTATCAGTACCGGTGTAGTGCTTACCAATTAATGTAAATGCTTTGTCCAATATTTCAACGCCTTCTGAGAACTCCGCCTCAGAGATATTGCATGGCGGAACTACATGCATTCTGTTGAAATTTGTGAATGGCATTAAACCAAGCCTCTTACACTCCGCTACCAATTCATTCATCGCGGGACTAGAGCCTGCATAAGGTGCTAAAGGCTCCCTAGTGGTGCGATCTTTTACTAAATCAAGAGCCCAGAAAACTCCCAGACCGCGAACCTCACCAATTACAGAGTGCTTTTTAGCTAACTCACGTAGCGCTGGTCCGATTACACGTGATCCCATGTCAGCAGCGTGTTCAACTATCTTCTCTTCTTTCATTACATCGATGGTTGCTACCGCCGCTGCGCAGGCTAAGGGATGGCCCGAGTAGGTAAGTCCGCCAGGGAAAACCCGGTCATTGAATGTAGCAGCTACTGCTCCGGAGATAACTACTCCTCCCAGTGGGACATAACCAGAGTTAACTCCCTTTGCAAAAACAATTAGGTCGGGCTCTGCAGCCGAGTGTTGGTAACCGAACCATTTTCCTGTTCTACCAAAACCAGACATAACCTCATCTGCAATCCAGAGAATTCCATACTTGTCACACAGGGCGCGTACACCCTCCAGGTAACCAGTAGGTGGAATCAAAACACCTGCAGTTCCAACTACTGATTCAATCAAAATCGCAGCAATGGTTTGTGGACCTTCAAAAATAATTACATTTTCCAGGTGCTCAAGGGCGCGTTGGCATTCCTGCTCTTCACTTTGTGACCAAAAAGCGCTGCGATACGTATATGGACCAAAGAAGTGAACATGGCCATAGGCAAACTCATTGGGCCAACGCCGGGGATCACCGGTTGCCGAAATAGCTGTCGTGGTATTGCCGTGATAAGAGCGGTAGAACGAAAGAACTTTATGTCGTCCAGTATGTAATCTCGCCATACGAATAGCGTTTTCAATGCCATCAGCACCACCATTAGTGAAAAACACTTTTTCGTGGTGAGCTCCAGCTAGCTCAACAATCCGTTTCGCGGCCTCGCCTCTAGCATCATTAGCAACTTGCGGCGCAACAGTAGAAAGTAGTTCGGCCTGCTTTTGAATCGCAGAAATAACCTTTGGGTGCTGAAAACCTATATTGGTAAAAACTAATTGACATGAGAAATCTAGATATCGCTTGCCATCAAAATCCCAAAAGTAAGAACCTTTTCCAGTAGCAACGGGCAGCGGTGAAATCTGAGCTTGAGCCGACCAGGAGTGAAATACATGTTTACGATCTAAATCAAAGACCTCTTTGCCACGTGCCGGGTTTGGGATGAATTCGGACATGCCCCAATCTAATCAGCAGTGTGCGAGGGACTCAAGAATGTCTGTGGCAACAACGGCTGAGCGAGATTTCTTCGCATGTTTTCCTGCCTTAGAGTGCAATTTAACAGCATTAGCCACAACCTTTTGTGCGGCATCTAGATCTACTGGTTTCCAGCTAGCGAGAAACGCGCCGATTAATCCCGCCAAGATATCCCCGGATCCGGCTGTTGCTAACTCAGGACCACCTAAATCATCAATGATGGGTTTTCTATCTGGCGCTGCTACAACGGTTCGTTTACCTTTCAAAACAACAATAACCTGTAAATCTTCAGCGATTTTCTGTGCTGTCTCTAATCGTGCTTTTTCAATCTGAGCTGAGGTCAATTTTTGATTTTGCTTATAAGGGATTTGATAACCAATCTTCTTCAATTCACCTTCATGAGGTGTCAAAACAATTATCTGCTCATTACCTTTCTTTCCTAACCGTTTCGCTTTGCTATTAACCGCAAGTGATATAGCCGCCCCATCAAGTACAACAGGGGTCAGATTAGGCAAAGTGCGTAATGAAATTGCTCCAGGTCCAACAACTAGCGCGTCTATCTTTTCGTTGCTTAGATTCTTTATCGGCGCTACATCAGGAAAGCGTTGCAGCACCATTTTGGCTATCTCTCTGGATTTGGCAAAAAACTTTACATACCCAACTCCACCTCGGCGCGCTGCTCCCACCGTCAAAATAGCGGCCCCTGGGTACGCTTCCGAACCCGCAACTACAGCTACGACACCTCGGCTGTATTTGTGGTCGTAAGGTTTGAGAGCTCTACGAAGGGAAACCTTCCCACCTGGCTTTTCACTTGCCATTCTTATTTGACGCTCTTAATTTGTTCTAGAAGGTTGCTTTGCGTCTTCGTGTGCGCACTCGAGATTCTTCGAGTCTCTAACACATGTAACGCAGAGTAAATACTGGTTATGACAGAAGTCATTGGCACAGTTATAAAAACTTTTAGTAGGTGATTGGCAAGCATCGCATTCACCGATTACCGGTGTCTGGTCGGAAAAATCAATGGTCTTGCGACCGTCGAAGGTATACAACGAGCCTTCCCACAAACCTTGATCTCCGTATTTTTCCCCATACCTAACTATTCCACCCTCGATTTGATAAACCTCGTTGAATCCACGCTGCTTCATCACAGTTGTAAGAATTTCGCAGCGAATTCCACCGGTGCAGTAAGTGATAATGGTCTTATTTTTCAAGTGATCATACTTTCCACTATCAAGTTCAGCGATGAAGTCCTTGGTAGTCCGCACATCCGGAACAACAGCATTTTTAAACTTGCCAATTTTAGCTTCGTAAGCATTGCGACCATCAAAGAAAACCAAATCATCACCAAGCTCGGCGGCCAGCTTGTTTACCTCTTTTGGCTTAAGGTGTTTACCGCCTCCAATTACACCCTTTTCATCAACCTTCAGATCTTCAGGAACTCCAAAAGCTACTAACTCTTTTCGCGCTTTGACACTTAGGCGGGGAAAATCATTTCCAGTTCCCTCTGACCATTTGAAATCTATCTTCTTGAAGCCCGGGTATTGCTTTGTGGCTTTTATGTAACGCTTCAGATCTCCCAAAGTTCCACCCAAGGTGCCGTTAATGCCATGTTTGGAAATCAGAATTCTGCCCTTCAAATTTAGGGATTCGCAAAGAGTGTTCTGCCATAGTCGAACCGCATCTGGATCGGTCACAGGAGCAAACCCGTAGTAGAGGATTATTTTGTGAACCGCCATAGGGTCATAGTAATAAACCCTGAAATTGAGGGTCAAATGTGTAGTGAATGCGAGCCAAGTTGTATGGATGAGAGGATACTGAAGGCATGTCCGAATCAATTTTTCATCCCAGAAGAGTTCTAGCGGTTTTAATTGTAATTACGGTATTGCTTGCGGCCGTAGCGGCTTTTCTCAATTCAACCGGCGAAAACACTAAGTACTCTCCAAGTACTCCAGAGGGCGTGGTTCAGCTTTATTTAACCTCCGTAATTGAAGGAAAAAATGACAAGGCGGTTAATTACCTTACAGCTACCTCAGAGTGCACTGCTAGTGATTTAGATCGAAGTTGGATACCGGAATCTGTCCGAGTTAATCTCGGTGGAACTGATTTTGATGGGGATACCGTTTACGTGGATACGCTGGTTGATATTTCATCTGGTGGACCCTTTGATGATTACTACACTGAAAAGCATAGTTTTCGTTTAGTTAAAGAATCTGGTAACTGGCGAATCCAGGGAATACCTTGGCCCATGTATTCATGCGGGGAGATGAATAAATGATATTCGGCTTACTAATTCCACTTTTTTTCATAGTAATTTTAATTGTTGTTGCACGTAAATTGTTTGCTAAAGACTCGGGAAGCGCTCCGAGCACATTTTCAATTCGAAGGTTATTTCAGTATCTGCTCTTGTTCGGACTCCTGGTTGTTTCAGCAACTGGTACCTCCGGATTAATAGGCAGATTATTTGATTCCGGACAGGTAATTGCTGAGAGCCGGAGTGACTTAGCTCGAGATCTAACCTTCGTAATTATCGGTATACCGTTATTTCTCGCAGTTGGCCTATGGACTAGGCGGACTCTTAATAGTGATCCATCAGAGCGTCACGCAGCAGCATGGAATACCTATCTGACCGTAACCACAATTACTGCTCTGGTCACCTCAATGACCTCTGCATATTCTGTATTGAACTGGGCAATTGGCAACGCTGCATTTAGCGGTCAGCAACTTTCCAGTTTTCTGGTCTGGGGCTTAGTTTGGATTACGCACTGGCAATTGATTCAAAGCACTAGCACCGATGAAGATGCGCGAATTCATTATGTTGTCGGATCATTAATTGGTCTAGGAACCTTGAGTTTTGGAGCTGGAGGATTAGTTTCGAGCATTGCCAGATTAGCCATAGATACCAATGAAAAAGCCTTACTGGTACAAAGTACCAATCCGACCATCAAGGCTCTAATCTTGATTATTGTAGGTTTGCCAGTTTGGTATCAGTACTGGCTAACGAAAGCATTGAATTCAACTAGAGAGCTACTCTGGTACTCCTATGTGTTGCTGATAGGTGTTGCAGGAGGCTTCATCACTTTAGTTGTCTCATCTAGCATTGTAATTTATGACCTTTTGGTCTGGACTCTGGGCGATCCGCAGGAGCAAATTGCCTCTAAGCATTTTGATAGCAGCGCCGCTTCGTTGGGCGGAGTTATCGCTGGTTTAGCTGTGTGGTGGTATCACGGAAAAGTAGTCAACACGGTGAAGGTTTCATCAGTTAAATCTCGAGATGAGATTAGAAGAGTTTATGAGTACATCATCTCAGGTATCAGTTTAATTTCTGCTGCGGCTGGTTTGATGATGATTATTGTTGCAATTGTGGAGTCTGTAACTCCGGGTGAAATTATCTCTACAACCAGTTCTAGTAATACCTTGATGGTTGCCATCACTTTGATTTTGGTTGGCGCGCCAATTTGGTATTTCTTTTGGTCAAGAATTGAGTCGCATGTCATCGCAGGGGGAGAGGAGATTTCTTCCCCCACTAGACGCATATTCCTTTTGATGCTCTTTGGTGTCGCATCGGTGGCTGCGGTGATCTCTCTGTTGTCTGCAGTCTTCTTACTGCTTGACGGCCTACTCAATGATCAATTTGGCTTAGAGAGTTTGAGGGAGATGCGTTTTGCGCTTGCAATACTCCTATCTAACGCTGCAATTGGTTGGTATCACTGGAGCATCTACCGTCAAGAGCGTTCAGCTGATGTCAAAAAATCCGAACGAGAGAGATTTATCGTATTGGTTGGACCAAAAGACGCTGAGCTTGTAGCGATTTTGAAAAAAGAATTGGGTGGTCAGGTTCAGATGTGGCGCGCCTTGCAAGATGGCTCTAATTTCATGGGCAAAACCAAAACTAATCAAGGGTCTAATGGTGAAGTGGATGGTCAGTGGGATCGCCAAAAGGTGTTAGATCTGGTTAAAACAATTGATTTTCCAGAAATCATGATAGTTAAAGAAAAGCGGGGGCTTAAAGCCATTCCAATTTCCCGTCGCGATTAGAGTGGAGATTTCCCAACGCGCTTGGAGTTGCACTGTCTAGATTGGAATTGCACTACCTAGCTTGGAGTTGCGCTACCTAGCTTGGATATGACTAACACCAGGTTGATTGATACATTTCAGGCTTCGAGTGAATGTAAGGGGAGAAAATGAGCGAGCAAGATGCAAAGTGTCCAGTGGCGCATGGTTCTTTAACCTCAACAGGTGCGGCCCAAGAGAAGTGGTGGCCAAATTCGCTGAACCTAGAGATTTTGCATCAGCATGACAGGAAGATAAATCCCCTTGGTGAGGATTTTGATTATCAAGAGGAGTTAAAGAAGTTAGATATTGAAGCGCTGAAGAAAGATTTACATGCGTTAATGACCGATAGCCAATCTTGGTGGCCAGCGGATTGGGGACATTACGGTGGATTATTTATCCGTATGGCTTGGCACTCTGCCGGTTCATATCGCACAGCGGATGGAAGAGGTGGCGGTGGTACTGGAAATCAGAGATTCGCGCCGCTCAACTCCTGGCCAGATAACGCCAATTTAGATAAAGCGCGCCGTTTGTTGTGGCCAATCAAAAAGAAGTATGGCAACAAAATTAGTTGGGCAGATTTAATGATTCTGGCGGGAAATATCGCCTATGAATCGATGGGTTTAAAGACCTTTGGTTTTGGTTTTGGAAGAGCAGATGTATGGGCACCAGAGATTGATACCTATTGGGGTTCGGAAAAGGAATGGCTAGCACCGAGCGATAGCCGATACGAAGATCTTGCTGACGCAAGCACAATGGAGAACCCATTAGCTGCTGTGCAGATGGGA
>JBEAXZ010000049.1:0-7213 GCA_041159565.1 Actinomycetota bacterium
TTGATTGGTTTGTATTTAGGGGTGCAGGAGATCAGATTTTCGGAGACCCTGCTTGTCAATTTCATATCCTGGTGTCTTGCTAGCGGCTTTGTACTTTGGGAGCGTCTATGTAAATTGTCGAGCGATACGGTGCCATTTGCTCCCTTTATGTTTATATCAGTTGTGGCGGCCACCTTAATTGACACCGCGGGACGCATCTAATCTGCGATACTTGGTCAATGCGTTGGTTGACAGCTGGTGAATCTCACGGACCTGCTCTGGTTGGAGTCCTTGAAGGCATGCCGGCCTCAGTACAGATTTCTTCGCAAGATATTGATGAGGATCTACGCCGTCGCCGATTAGGTTTTGGCCGAGGTGCGCGACAAAACTTTGAGGCGGACAAGGTCACAATCATTGGTGGAATACGTCATGGAATGACTCAAGGCGGACCAATCGCAATAGAGGTCGGAAACTCTGAGTGGCCCAAATGGGAAAAAGTTATGTCAGCCGATCCGGTTGATCCAGAACAGATTGAGAGTTTGGGAAGAAATGCTCCTCTAACGCGACCACGTCCAGGGCATGCAGATTTAGTTGGAATGCAGAAATATGATTTTTCAGATGCGCGTCCAGTTTTGGAACGTGCATCAGCCCGTGAAACAGCTGCAAGAGTTGCTTTGGGTGCAGTAGCGAGAAGATTCTTGAGGCAGGTCGCCGGTATTGAGGTGTTAAGTCATGTTGTTTCAATTGGTAAAGCCTCTATTCCTGAGGATTACGTTATACCTGCCATAGATGCGCAGAGAGTTATTGATGAAGATGAGGTTCGTTGTGCTTTTCCAGATTCATCTAGGGCCATGATTGCCGAGATTAATGATGCTCATGCAAATGGCGACACTTTGGGTGGTGTCGTAGAAGTTCTGGCTTACAACCTTCCACCTGGATTGGGATCACATGTGCACTGGGATAGAAGGATTGACTCCAGATTAGCTGGCGCGCTGATGGGTATCCAAGCGATAAAGGGTGTTGAGATTGGCGATGGCTTTACGACCGCTACCCGTCGCGGCAGCCAAGCACATGATGAGATTGAACGAGATTCTTCTGGACAAATAAGAAGACGCACTGGCCGAGCTGGTGGAACAGAAGGCGGAATGACAACTGGCGAGGTTTTAAGGGTTCGCGCAGCGATGAAGCCAATCTCTACCGTGCCAAAGGCATTGGACACCATTGATACCTCAAATGGCGAAGCGGCAAAGGCGATTAATCAAAGATCAGATGTGTGCGCAGTGCCAGCAGCTGGAATAGTTGCAGAAGCGATGGTTGCACTAGTTCTGGCTGATGCCATCACTGAGAAGTTCGGCGGGGATAGTTTGGGTGAGACAAAGAGAAATATAGATAGTTATCTCAAGAACATGTCTATCAAGTAATTTATGGAATCTATCGTGCTGATTGGTCCACCAGGTGCGGGTAAATCCTCTATTGGTAAAAATCTGGCCAAGCGGTTGAACAGAGTATTTATCGATACTGATGAGATGATTGAGAGGCGAAGCGGGAAGAAAATTAGTGAAATTTTCCTGGAGGATGGTGAGCAAAAGTTTCGAGAACTGGAAAAGGAGAGTGTTCTGGAGGCCTTGCAACAACCGGATTGTGTGATCTCATTAGGCGGAGGCGCTGTTCTTGATACAGATACTCAGTCGGTGTTGAGAGAGATGAACCGCGTTGTGTATCTAGAGGTATCAATCTCAAATGCAGCACCTCGCATCGGATTCAACAGAGACCGTCCGCTACTCCTGGGCAACCCAAGACAACAATGGCTCTCATTGATGGAACATCGCAAACCAATCTATGAGTCACTTGCCAAATTTCAAGTTTCTACCGATAACCGTAAAGTCAATGAGGTTGCTGAAATTGTGATGGAGGAGCTCAACAAATGAGAACCATCGAAGTTACCGCAGAGCATAGATATCAAATCCGATTTATTGATCAACTAGAAAATTCGCTTGATGAATTAGTGGGAGATAGAGAGGTTTGCGTTCTTACGCCAGAGAGCTTAGTCGCTCGGATTGAGAATTTTCCAAAGGAGTGGCGGGTAATCAAACTCCCAGATGGTGAATCCCAGAAAAGTGGCGAGGTATACCTCTCGGTGATTAATCAACTTGCACAGATGGGGATTGGAAGAACTGGAGTTTTAATCGGAATCGGCGGTGGGGCAACAACTGACCTAGTCGGTTTTCTGGCCGCAACCTATTTGCGTGGCATTTCATGGTTCGCGGTTCCCACCTCCCTTGCGGGGATGGTTGATGCTGCAATTGGTGGAAAAACCGGAATCAATTTGGCCGCTGGCAAAAATTTAGCTGGATCATTTCATTCACCTCTAGCGGTATTAATAAATGAGGAGTTCTTGTCGAGCTTGCCAGTTCGAGATATCAACGCCGGAATGGCTGAGGTTATTAAATGTGGCTTTATCTCTGATCCCAAGATTCTCGAACTTTGTGAAGCTAATCCCGTTTTAAACCGTTCTGAACTTATTTGGCGAGCCGCCAATGTAAAGGCAGGGGTTGTATCACAGGACTTTAAAGAGTCCTTTCTTCGAGAGATTCTAAATTACGGTCATACTTTGGGACACGCAATTGAGAAACATAGTGAGTATCAGTTGAGACATGGAGAGGCCATATCCATTGGTTTAATCTTTGCTGCGGAGCTTTCCAAAGAGAAATTAGGGCTTGATAGCGCAGTAGTAAAGCAACACACAAATCTTCTTGAGCGTTGCGATCTTCCAACGAAATATAGAAAAGATGCTTGGGATGAACTTTATCGACTAATGCAATCAGACAAGAAAAAGGGGAGTGCTGGCCTAAGGTTTGTAGGGTTAAGTGCTATAGGGTCCCTTGATCGAATTGAAGCTGTCGATGAAGAATTACTAAAGAGTATTTATCTAGAAACGATTGGAGAGTAGATTATGGCTGTGCATTTACTGGTGCTTAATGGACCTAATCTAAACCGTCTAGATCTGCGGGAAAAATCCTTTTATGGTGATATCGACTATCAGGATATCTGTGCTGCAGTCGATAACGCGGCGCAAGAATTAGGTTTTTCAGCCGATATCCGACAGAGCAATGACGAGGCAGAGATTATCTCCTGGTTGCATGAAGCTGCTGACAAGAAGATCCCTGTCATTTTTAATCCAGCTGCATTTACTCATTACTCATATGCGATTCGCGACGCGGTTGTTATGTTGAAGGCTCCATGTATCGAGGTACATATTTCAAATCCTCTATCACGCGAAGAGTTTCGTCATACCTCCGTTGTTTCAGGGGTAGTTGCCGGAACAATCGCGGGCTTTGGCCTAGATTCATACCGTTTGGCCATTCGCGCGATGAAGGGGTTGCTGGGAAATTAGTGAAAAATACCTATGACGTGTAACCTTCGGCGTCATGGCTACCACAAATGATTTAAAAAACGGCATGACCTTGGATATCGAAGGTCAGCTTTGGAATGTTGTCGACTTCCAACACGTAAAACCAGGCAAAGGTCCAGCTTTCGTTAGAACCAAGTTAAAAAATGTTCTCTCTGGAAAGGTTGTTGAAAAGACCTTCAATGCCGGCGTAAAAGTGGATGTAGCTATCCTTGAAAAGCGCGATATGCAATTCTTGTATAAAGATCCATCCGGTTTCGTCTTCATGGATTCAACAACTTATGATCAAATTTCAATCGCTCCTGAAACCGTTGGAGAAGCCGCAAACTACATGCTGGAAAATACCGATGCGATTGTTGCGGTCCACGAAGGTAATCCGTTATATGTTGAGTTAGCTGCCAATGTGCCTCTGAAAATCACCTATACAGAGCCGGGTTTGCAGGGAGACCGTTCTTCTGCAGGCTCTAAACCAGCCACCCTAGAAACCGGTATTACTATCCAAGTTCCACTTTTCATCAAGCAAGACGAGGTAGTTCTTGTGGATACTCGTACTGGCGAATATTTAGGACGCGCAAATTAAGTGAGCGCCCGCTCGAAGGCTAGAAAAACCGCACTGGATCTGCTTTACGAAGCTGACATTCGGAAAAGTTCAGCTCAGAGTTTATTGCTGCAAAGACAGGATCAAGTGGAGTTCTTGATTCGGGATTTCACTAGGGATTTGATCGCTGGGGTCGAAGAGCACCGAAGAAAAATCGATGAGTTGATCATCACCTACTCACAGGGTTGGGATATGGATCGCATGCCTGTTATCGATAGAAATATTCTCCGTCTATCAATCTATGAGTTGTTGTGGTCCAAAGATGTACCTCCGGCTGTTGCTATAGATGAAGCGCTTGAATTGGCGCAAACCTTATCCACTGATGAATCTAGTAAGTACATTAATGGAGTTCTAAGTAAAATAAATGAGATTAAGGTTGATTTAGCTCTTTAGTATCAGCTGTCTATTCAATAACGCGTTATGTAAGTCGGAGAGTGTTTTTTGGGTGAGTATCTGTAGGGTCTCAATGTCTGAGTATCTGATTGTAATTATCTCGCCATTCCAATCATCTCGTTTGAGGGTTAAATACGAGATTAGTGAGGCAACCTGCTCAACAAATAGGTCGGGCAATCCCTCGTAGCTTCGAAGCTTTCTGAGATCAATTCGCCATAGATTGGGCAAGGATGATTCAATCGTTTTCTCTCCAGAGCTAAAAAGTTGGGAGAGCGGTACGCCATAGAAATCACAGAGCTCTTGAGCCCTCGATATGCTCAGGGATCTAGAGCCGCGTTCATAAGAACCAACTACGACCGCCTTCCATTTGCCTCTGGAACGTATTTCGACCTGCTTCAAGGTGAGGCTTTGTTGTTGACGAATTTGCCGCAGTCTCTTTGAGATGCTTGGTGGGGTTGACATGCGGGCAGGCTAGTGAGTTCGTTCAGTGGAGCCCCGACTTTTCCACAGCGATAGGAGCGCTGGCAGGTGCTAGGGTTAGCCAACCTTTAACGATCCGTCCTGAGAGGCGGCGAAGGAGATTTAATGAGTGTTGTTTTAAATGCCGCGGAAATAGCGCGTGCTTTGCGTCGAATCGCCCATGAAATATTGGAAAAAAATCATGGATCTAGTGAGGTAATTCTTCTCGGTATACCAACCAGGGGTGTTGCAATCGCTCAAAGATTAGCCCACGAGATCTTCGGTATAGAAAATGCGGAAGTAGCCTTGGGCTCTTTAGATATAACAATGTTTCGCGATGATCTGCGGATGAGGGCTCCTAGGCCACTTACCCCCACTCAACTGCCAAAGACCGGGATCGATGCAAAACATGTGGTTTTGGTCGATGATGTCTTTTTCTCTGGACGCACCGTAAGAGCTGCACTTGATGCTTTGAATGAATTGGGCCGTCCAAGCAGCGTTCAATTAGCGGTGCTTATAGATCGTGGCCATCGTGAGCTTCCTATTCGCGCGGATTTCGTGGGCAAGAATATTCCTACCGCAAAAACCGAGTCAGTAAAGGTGAGCCTCTCTGAGACTGATGGAGTAGATGAGGTCAAAATTGAGGGCAGGTCTATGTGATGCGCGATCTACTGTCTATTAATGATTTAAGCAAAGCTGATGCCCTGGAGATTTTGGACACTGCGGTACAGCTGGCGGCGCTGTCCGACTCAACAAATCGAAAATTTCCCACTTTGAGAGGACGCACCGTTGTAAACCTCTTTTTTGAGGATTCAACAAGAACCCGAATCTCATTTGAAGCAGCAGCTAAAAGATTGTCTGCAGATGTAATTAACTTTTCGGCCAAAGGGTCCAGCCTAAGCAAAGGTGAAAGTTTGAAGGATACTGCATTGACTTTACAAGCTATGGGTGCGGATGCGGTGATTATCAGACATGGTTCATCTGGAGCACCAACGCAACTTGCGAGAGAACGCTGGATTGATGGAGCAGTAATTAACGCTGGAGATGGAACTCATGAGCATCCAACTCAAGCGCTCTTAGATGCCTTCACTATTAGACGTCACTTAAAAGGTGATGAGGGGGATCTATCTGGCTTGAATATTGCGATTGTTGGAGATGTTCTTCACTCTCGTGTCGCTAGATCTAATGTTCTGCTATTAAAAAAACTTGGCGCCGAAGTAGTTCTTGTTGCCCCACCTACCCTACTGCCGGTGGGGATTCAGAGTTGGGGAGCGAAAATCAGTTTCTCGGTTGATGAGGTAATTGCAGATTGCGATGCGGTGATGATGCTACGGGTTCAAAAAGAGCGAATGGAAGATCTATTTTTCCCATCCGAACGAGAGTACGCCCGAAACTTTGGTTTAAATGCCGCGCGAATCGCTGCGATGAAGGAATCCGCGATAGTTATGCATCCTGGTCCGATGAATCGAGGCCTTGAAATTACCGCTGAAGGTGCAGATTCCTCAAGATCTGTAATTGTTGAACAGGTCGCAAATGGAGTAAGTGTTCGTATGGCGGTGCTGTACCTACTAATTGGTGGCGCTACCTCACGGGATTTAGCCGCTCAGATCGGGGACCAATCATGAACTCATGGCTAATCAAGAACGCGCGTAATCTTCAAGGCAAGGATGTTGAATTGGCGGTTGCTAATGGCCAGGTCGTCAATGTAAGAGATCTTAATCAGCCATATTCAGAGATTGATGCTAAAGGTTTAACTCTGATGCCCGGTTTAGTTGATCTACATACCCACTTGAGAGAGCCGGGTCGAGAGGATGCGGAGACTGTTCTCAGCGCAAGTAGAGCGGCGGTTGCCGGTGGATACACAGCGGTCTCCGCTATGCCTAATACCTTGCCAGTTGCTGACACGGCAGGTGTAGTGGAACAGGTATATCGATTAGGCAACTCCCACGGCTTATGTGATGTTTATCCAATTGGAGCGGTGACTGTCGGACAAAAGGGTGAACAACTCGCTGAATTAGTCGCAATGAACCAATCTGAAGCGCAGGTAAGAATTTTTAGCGATGATGGATCTTGTGTAGCTGATCCATTAGTTATGCGTCGAGCTTTGGAATATGTCAAGCTTTTTGATGGTGTCGTTGCGCAACATGCACAGGATCCACGATTAACTGAAAATGCTCAAATGAATGAGGGTGAGGTATCCGCTCGTCTTGGGCTAAAAGGATGGCCAGCAGTAGCTGAAGAAGCGATTATTGCTCGTGATATTTTGCTTGCGGAGCATGTGAATAGCAGATTGCATATCTGTCATCTGACAACCGCTGGTGGGCTCGAGTTAGTGCGACAAGCAAAATTGCGAGGTGTAAAGGTTACTGCAGAGG
>JBEAXZ010000050.1:0-7087 GCA_041159565.1 Actinomycetota bacterium
GTCGAGAGCAGGGCGATCGGTCTTGGAGTAGACCTTTGTTACATTCTCAAAGCGAATCACGGGTGTGATTTTAGGTAGTTTGGGGGTTAAAGTTTTGGACAAAATCGCCCGTTTCGAGTGAGAAAAAACCTAAATTGAGCGTGATTCTCAGGAATCTACTTCTTCTCACGCCTCCAGCGAATTCCTGCTGCAATAAAGCCATCCAAATCCCCATCAAGTACCGCTTGTGTATTTCCAGTTTCAAAATCTGTTCGATGATCTTTCACCATTTGGTATGGGTGAAGAACATAGGAGCGAATCTGATTTCCCCATGAGCCAGAGGTATCACCACGCAGCGCATCTATCTTTGCGCGCTCCTCTTGATTGCGCTTTTCTAACAACTTAGATTGCAAAACCGCCATCGCTGTAGCTCTATTTTGAATCTGTGATCTTTCATTTTGGCAGGAAACTACGATTCCGGTTGGTATGTGAGTGATGCGTACGGCGGAGTCGGTTGTATTAACTCCTTGACCTCCAGGGCCAGAAGATCTGTAAACATCAACTCGGATATCTTTTTCATCAATATCGATATGGTCGCTTTGATCAACAACGGGAACCACTTCAACTCCAGCAAATGAGGTGTGACGACGATTTTGGCTATCAAATGGTGAGATTCGAACCAATCGATGAGTTCCTTGCTCTACGGACAATGTGCCATAAGCATATGAGCCGCTGACTCGAAAAGTAGTTGATTTGATGCCGGCCTCTTCGGCATATGAGGTTTCCAGTACATTTACGCCGTACTGATGCCTTTCGCAATATCTAAAGTACATTCGCGAAACCATCTCTGCCCAATCAGCAGCATCTACTCCGCCCGCTTCTGAGCGAATGGTAACGAGCGCATCACGATGGTCATATTCGCCGCTAAGCAGAGTTTGCACCTCTAAGTCAGATATTAAAGCTGCTAGGGCATCCAACTCCTTCTCAACATCTGATTTGGCTCCACTATCCCCTTCGGCCTCTGCAAGTTCCAACATGATGGGGAGGTCTTGAATTCGAGAACGCAATGCGGTCACTTTGTTAATGGTTCCTTGTACTCGTGAAAGCGCACTGGTTACTTTCTGCGCATTATCCGGGTCGTTCCAAAGATCAGGCTCGCCGGCTTTGGCCTCTAATTCAATCTGTTCCTTGCGCAACTTTTCAATATCAATTACGGATTCAATTGATGCCAATGTCGAGCTTAATACGGAAATCTCAGAGTTAATCTCGCGCTCGGCCATGGCACCAAGAATAGTGGATTATCTAAAAGTGGACTGCACTTTGACATCTACTCTATTTGTGAATGAGTCAACTCCCAATATGGATGCAGCAAAGGGCAATCGGTATTCCTGCTCTACTACAGCGCCTAACAAATACCCATCACATCGGTAATTAACGATTCGTATGGGCGTTTGATTTGTATCCATGGCAGCCAGTTCCCGCGAAAAACTCTGACCAGCATCGCTACAGTTGATTGGAACCAATTCACTATTTGATCCTGGAAGGCCATTCGTTGGCAATCTGTAATAGTAAACCCATTCATCTAACTCCTGGGTTGCAATAGAAAGTGCGGCTTCGGTTGTATTAATCAAATCTCTGCGTGCCACGTAGGTTGAAGCGACATTTGAAACAACAAATGCCATCAACATAGCAACAGTAAAGTAGAGCATTATCAGAGGTGATATCGATCCTTCTTCAGTGTCGAAATCTTGTGTCTTGGGCAATAATCTAATCAAGGTTTATCTCGGTTTTCATGGCGTATCTCGCCACTTGTCAAGGTTTATCTCGGACTTCATGGCGTATCTCGCCACTTGTCAAGGTTTATCTCGGACTTCATGGCGTATCTCGCCACTTGTCGACGTAACTTCTGGCGACCGCACTTGCCTTGCGATCTTTACTGGATTCAATTTTGTCTATCGGCTCAATCTTGCGGTAAAGCTCTAACTCGACAAGAGAGCCCGGCTCCAAACATTTTTCTGCATAGCACTTGATGTTGTAGGTAAATTCATATCTGGTTGGGCTTGTTAGGCTTCCTGAGTTTTCTAAATCTCCCAAACTTCCCGAGCCTGCTGTACCTGCTGTACCTCCAACGCCTCGAGTGCCCTCCAGTTTTGCATACTGATCGAGAATTATTTTCACTCTTTGGTGACCCGTCATTAGATCTGGAGCGGTGACAAAAGCACGGACCGCTTGACGAGCCAACATTGAGGTATTCATCTCTTCCTTTGCCGTGTTATTCATCGCATTAAAAAACAGCAAAGCAGGAAGAAATAAGGGGGTAGCAATAAGGACAAACTCTGAGATTGCCGAACCGCGCTCACCAAAAGAGAACTCAGCGGTTAAAGGATGATTGCGAAAATCCATATCTCAAAAAGACCGATTACTCTCGAATCGCAATGGCTTCCACTTTCATTCTTGGATCACCAGTCAGGAAATTTGTCACCCTTGGAGTAGAAACTTCCGAGCTAGCCAAAATTAGCTCTCCTCCGCCTGGTAGTGAAACACTCTCTGAGCTAACTACTCTATTTTTCGCTGCAAACAATTCAGCCGATTGGGAATCTCCTAGTGCACCTCTAGTGACTACATTTTGAAGAGAAACTCTCTCTGCGATTTGAAATCCACCGGAAATTACTATTTGTAATACCAGCAAGAAAAAGGCGGTCGTAGGAATAAGTGTCAGACCAGCTTCAATTGATCCACGTTCGGAATCTTTAGACTTAAAAAATCTCTCCGTAACTGGCATTCCAGATGGACTCGATCTCATCGAATACCATTCATTGCATCTAAAGAGTTTTTCAATATCGCGCTTAATCGCGGTGCTGCAATTGTCCATATCGCAGTTACAAGCCCTGTAGTCATGAGCACAACAAGAACCCAACCTGGGACATCTCCCCTTTCACTATCCCTTCTAGCGGAGTCAATGATTCTGTGAATAGAACTTTGGTTAGATTTAGAATCCTCATTAGACCTTGGCTCCAGTTGCTGTGTAAAGGAGCTTCTGGCCGAGTTAATCAATGACATGCCTTTAATTCCTACGTTTAAAACGGCTGAGGTAGTGGATGTTGAAATGTCTTCCATTTTCTCAACAACTGATTTCATAATTGTATCTCCTTGTTCTATCTGGCCTCTCGATAGGTAATCCTGTATTACCTATGACATTTACGGCTGAGGAATCGGTTATCTGTGGATAAATTGGATTGTTATTATCAAGAGAAGAATCCACCCAGTTGTTGATAAGAAGGCCAAAGTGCAAAGAGAATTGATATTGGCAAAATCAAGAAAACTACTGGAATCATCAATCCAATCTCCGCCTTACCGGCTCTATCCATAATCTCGCTCTTACTTGCCATTCTTGTGTCTCTGACCTGAGAAATCAGGATAGGTCCCAGAGTTGATCCACGCTCTATTCCTAGTATCAAACTCGTAACAAATCGACGGAGAGAAATTGAGTCAAAATCACTTTTTAGCTTATCCAGGGCCTCAACAATTGAAGCTCCGCTTTCAATTTCTCTTACTACTCGGCGAAATGTCGTAGCACTAAAAGAATCTGAACGGTTGGCCAAAATCGAAATAGCTCTTCCGGGGCTAATTCCAGATGAAATTAGAATTGTCAGCAATTGAATCTGCGCCGGTAACTCACTTTCCAACTGCTTTGTAACATTAACTAATGATTTCTTGGTATTTCTTCTCGCAACTAGGCTGAAAGCTAGAATTAAACTGGATAGCCCAAAAGCAGGACCTATGTAATCAGCCTCAGCCAACATCGCTCCGACGAGAATCACAACGCAAAGCGAGGTGATTAGAAGGTACAAGGGCAAGATAGTTTTACGAGTCGATCTACCTCCTGCTGCGTAGGCGAATCTCCCTCCGGCTGTGATAATTTTGGGAATTGAGTTTGTAGAATTTAATTCATCAAAGCTCTCAACGCTAGCAATCCAAATTCCCCAGAAGAGAAGCGGTGCAACGACTAGCAGTGATAATAGAGATTCATTTGCATTCATACTTTGAACCCCTTTGCATTTTTATCTCGACAATTTTGGGTTTCATGACCGCTTCCTCAAACCAATAAAGTTCAGAGTCATCGCAGAGCTCTTGCCGGCTTCGGGATTTGGCCAACCCGTTCCATCCATAGATAAGCCAATCCGGTCATGATTACGCCGCTTGCCAAGATCTTTACACCCGACACCGTTGAGAATGCCTCAATAGTCGATCTCTGGGTAGAGAGAAGGACCAACAGAACCCACGGAGCAACTGTTGCCAGCGCTGCGGAGTTCTTAATCCACCCAAACTTGGTTCGAATCTCTTCCAAAACATCTAAGTCATCACGGACAAACTCAGATAAGAGTCGCAGCGCATTATTTGAGTCCCTGCCACCGAACTCTTTCGCCACAATTAAAGTCTCGAAAACCTGATCTGATATCGCAGAGTTAAGCTCTTGTTTCTCTAGCCTTAGAGCCGACTCCAAACTCTCACCTCTCAGAACCGACATTTTTACCCGAATGAAGTTATGTCGAAGCGCTGATGGAGCATGTTCGGCAAGAGCCAATACAGAGTCAGAGATTGAAACTCCTGATTGAAGGCCCGAGACAAGTGAGTCAATAACCTCTGGCCATGCACTTTCTCGCACCCGAACCGCCTTCTCTGCTCTTTGCCTATTTACCAAGAAAGGAATTGCTGTAGCAAAAACCGAAATCGCTATAGATATCTGCTTTGAATTGGTTATTGTGTGAAGTACGAAGTAAGTGGCAAACACTGAGATACTAACTATGAGAGTACCTCGAGCGTTTACTCTTCTAAAATTGTTGCTGAACTTTCCTCCCAGTTTGGCTTGTGAATTACCGCTTTGAATTACCAGCAGGCCGATGGCACAGACCGTGGCAGCAAAAATTGAGGAAAGTAATGGATTAATCGCCAAATCCAAATACATACTTGGACTCCTCCCATGTATAAATGTTTTCCATTTCAATATTTGCATTTTCACAACGACCATTTACTTCACATATCTCTAGGACCCGTCTATCTCCTTCTGGACCTACTCCAACATGGATAACTAGATCTATGGCATGAGCAACTGTTGGGGTTATGAAATCTTGAGTTATGTTCTCACCAGCCAACAGCGGCAGAGTTTGAAGTTTTCTTATTGCATCTCGCGCAGAGTTAGCATGAATTGTCGCCATTCCAGGGATACCAGAATTTAAAGCAATAAGCAGATCGAGTGATTCCGCTTCTCGGATTTCACCAATTATCAGCCTGGATGGTCGCATACGTAGCGCCTCTTTAATCAACTTTCGTATGCTTACTTCACCAACACCATCCAAGCTCGCACTTCTTGTTTGCATAGCTACACAATCTGGAACTCTTGGTTTAAGCTCAAAAACCTCTTCAATTGTAATTATTCGCTCCCCGATCGGAACTTCAGAAGCTAAGGCATTTAGCAGAGTGGTTTTTCCTGCCTGGGTTGATCCACTAACCAGAATATTTTTCCTCTTCTTTACAGAAGCTCGCACAAATTCGAAAATCTCTTGATTAAATACCCCAAGTTCGACTAGATCACTCAGGGTTTTCCCTCTCATCAGATGCTTTCTTATGTTGATGGCCCAATGTTCCGCAGTAATCTGAGGAATGGTTATGTGAAGGCGACTTCCATCGGGCAATCTGGCATCAACGAAAGGGTGGGCTAAATCAATCCGCCTTCCGCACCACATCAATATCCGATCCATAATCCCTTGAAGTTGTGATGCGGTCAAAACCAAATTGGTGAGCTCTGATTTTCCTCTTTTTGCGATAAATATCCTTTGTGGTGAGTTAATCCAAATCTCTTCAATCTCGGGATCGTCCAGCAGAGGTTGCAAAGCGCCGTAAGGTGAATTATTAAGATTATGTCCATCATCTTTAATTGCATATTTGTTCACTTCATTTATTACGTGTTTGCCATATTCATTTCTAGATAATTCTCTATCCCCCTCGCCGAGGCGTTCGTTATCTTGGCGGCGGTATGCGTCATCTTTGCGCTGTTGTTCGTCATCTAAATCGCTACCTAAATCTTCTGGACTTCGCATGGCGTATTGATAAGCCAATATCGACTGACAAAGATTTGTAAGTTCAAAGTAATCTGTTTATAACCTGTAAGCGCCTGAGATGGGTATTGCTAAGAGTTACACAGAGTCCATCTTTTATGTCCTCGCTAAGGCACTCTGGTTGCGTTCTCAATTTTCATTTACTGCCTGCTGTTAAACAGGAAGTTTTACGCTATCCCGAGAGGAAGAGTTGGTTCTTACACCCATTTCCCTGCTCGCATCACTGCCTGTATCTCCTCGTGGGTGACGATGCTAGAATTACGCTCTTGTTGAAGCTCTCACGGGGCCAATACCTTGTGAAAATCAGTAAGATTAATTACCAGGTTGTTTCTTTAGGAAACCAAACCATTTAGATCGTGGTGGGCGTAGCTCAGCTGGTAGAGCACCCGGTTGTGGTCCGGGATGTCGCGGGTTCGAGCCCCGTCGCTCACCCCACTATCTTGAAGGCGAATTACCGGCTTCAAGGCGAGTTACCGGCACTCTTGGCTACTCAAAATCCTAACCATTGCTTCCTGCTCCGCCCGAGTAACCCACAATCCATATTTAGCTTTCACACTTATCTGTAAAGCAACATATTTGCAGCGGAACGGTTTGTGTGGTGGCAACCAAGTTGCTGCATCCCCATCACCTTTTTGTGAATTTAGTGAACCCTTTACCGCCAAGAGGTTTATTGGATCATTAGCAAATGCGGTGCGCTCTTTAATGCTGGATTGAAATATCCCGGTTTGCCAAGCGTTTGAAAGTGAGACCACATGATCAATTTGTACCAACATGCTGGTTTTTTGGCCACGTACGAAGTTAATTTCTGTATTTGAAAAAGGATCTACAAGCACACCACTCTCTACAACGCAATCTCTTGTCTTTTCTCTAAAAACTATTTTAATCAAGTCGCGCTTCAGAATGTCGTTTCTAGTATCGCACCCGTTGCGATCCACATCAGACCATTGCGGACCAAAAGCGGATCGGGAGTATCCAGTTTTTGGGGCCCTACC
>JBEAXZ010000051.1:0-7078 GCA_041159565.1 Actinomycetota bacterium
TGAGATAACAATCTTTGCCTCAGTTAGCTCTGGGCGGCCACCCTTTGCAGCTGGCTGTGTGCCAGTAATGGTCACTAACTTTGCAGAATCGGCGATTGTAACTGCAAGTTTTTCAATCGCTGGAGTTGCAGATGTAGCACTTGCTTCAACCGCACTTGGCCTGACTGTAATAACTGGAGTTCCAATCTTTACCTTTGATGACACTGTAAATGAACCACCGAAAACAGATTGAGTGGCACCAAGATCAGAGTTGAAATCAACCGCATCTGTGATTACACCTCCACCGATCCGAACCGCTAAACGACCCGCTATCTCTTTACCTCTTGCAGTAGATGGAATCAAAACCGCCTTGGGAGTTTGCTGGTTAACGATTTGAGCTAACGCATCAACTAGAGCTGGAATTCCATGACGAGAAAAATCATCACTCTCCACCAAGACAACTTTTTCAATCTCCGTGTGGGCTAGTTGAGCGGCCAACGCATCACCTTGACCAGCTGGGGCTAGAACTACAGCGGTTACCGAACCCGCTCTCTTGCCTAGAGTCGCTATTTCGGCAGCGGTTTTTGAGATTTTGCCACCATCATGATCAGCCAAAATCAATACATTACTCATAATCACACCAATCGCTTCTCTGCCAAGTAATCAGCCAATTTGGTTCCAGCATCGCCAGAATCCTCAATCTTTAAACCTTTTTCTCTAGGTGGGCGGGCTTGAGCATTTTCTACAACGCTCCATGCTCCCGCACTGCCAACCTCATTTGCAGATAGAGAGATATCTGCCAGAGATTTACTTTCAATTGTTTTTTTCTTCGCTGCCATAATTCCCTTGAAGGATGGGTAACGTGGCTCGTTAATCTTTTCAATAACACTGATGACGCATGGGAAGTTAGCTGTCATATTTTCTACGCCACTTTCAGTCATGCGGGCAATTTCGACATTCTTAGCTGTCGCATCGACTTTAACTGAGCCGGCAAAGGTGAGCTGTGCCCAACCCAAACGCTCCGCCAACATCGCAGGTACAACACTCATTCTGGCATCAGTTGATTCAGTGCCACAGAAAACCAAATCAAAACCACCGCTCTTAATTACCTCTGCTAGAACTTTTGAGGTTGCGATGGCGTCAGAACCAGCTAGAGCCGCATCGGTTACCAAAACCGCATCATCGGCTCCCATTGATAAACCTTTACGGATCGCTTCAGATGCGCGATCTGGTCCCATCGAGATCAAAGTGATGGTGTGTTCTGGCGAATCTTTGCCTTCATTTAACGGCTCTACGATTCGTAGCGCCTCCTCGATTGCATATTCATCAAGATCATTTAGTACCGCATCGACACTTTCACGATCTAAAACACCGTTGACCATTTTTTTCTCCGCCCAAGAATCAGGCACTTGCTTGACGCAGATCGCAATCTTCATGGCAGGTATGTTACTGGTCAGTAATCTAGCTCTCCACTCGGCCTTCCTCGAATAGTTAGGCGCTGATGCTTAGATAGCAAAGTGAAACCAGCCAATCCCCACATATTGGGAAGCCATGTTGTGACTGGCGGAACTGATTTCGCGATCTGGGCCCCGGCCGCAGATGCGGTGGAGCTATGCCTCTTCGATAGAAGTGAGTCTGAAGCTGGTAGTTGGTACTGGATTGAAACCAAATTCTCCTTGGCCCACCGCGAAGGTCCAATCTGGCATGGACACCTTTCCGGAATTGGCCCCGGTCAACATTACGGCTATCGCATCTATGGCCCTTGGCAACCAGAGCAGGGTTGGCGTTTCAACTCCGCCAAAGTTTTGTTAGATCCATACGCACATCAAATTAGTGGCGATGTTATTTATGCCCCAGAGATTTTTGGGCACCATGCAACGGATCATCTTGGAAATGGAGATCTAAATCAGCGAGACGAGCGAGACTCCTTAGGTTTTGTGCCACTTTCCGTAGTAACCGCTAGCGCTCCTCGAATAATTAATAGACCGCGGACTTCTTGGAAAAAGAGCTTCATTTATGAGGCGCATGTGCGTGGTTTAACCGCTGACAATACCGAGATTCCATTGAATGAACGTGGGACATTCAAAGCCTTGGGTCATCCATCAACAATTCAACATTTGCAACGTTTGGGAGTTACCGCACTTGAGTTGTTACCGATTCATCAATTCGTAACCGAAGTTCACACTAATGCCAGAGGTCGGCAAAATTATTGGGGCTACAACCCCTTGGCATTTAGCGCTCCGCATAACGCTTATGCATCTAGCGAAGATCCGATTGCGGAGTTACAAAAGTCAGTAGATGCACTTCATGATGCCGGTATAGAGGTAATTCTGGATGTGGTTTACAACCACACCGCTGAAGAAGGGGTTGGCGGTCCCACATTCTGCTTCAAAGGCATAGACAACAAAGCCTTTTATCGCCATTCCAATAACGACACTTACGAAGATGTAACCGGTTGCGGAAACACAATTGACTCGCGACAACCTTTTGTCACCAGAATGATTATTGATTCCCTGCATTGGTGGAGCCAGGTAATCGGAATCGATGGATTTCGCTTTGATTTAGCCACAGCTATTTCACGCAACAGCGAGGGAATAGATACCCACGGATTATTAATTTCTTCTATCAGCTCAGACCCAATACTCCGAGAGCGAAAATTAATTGCTGAACCTTGGGATGTTGCCGGATATGCGTTAGGCGAGTTCCCCCATCCGTGGCGGGAATGGAACGATGCATATCGTGATGCAACCCGACAATTCTGGCTCGCCGATAGCGCCCGCGGACACAGCAACGGCGTATCAGATTTGGCATCAAGGGTCGCTGGTTCAAATGATGTCTTCTACTACCGCGGACCAACCTCATCTATCAATTTTGTTACAGCGCATGATGGTTTCACGCTTCGCGATTTGGTTTCTTACAGCAATAAACATAATGGCCCGAACGCCGAGGACAATCGGGACGGTAGTGAGCAAAACAGATCATGGAATGTTGGATTCGAAGGTCCAACAGATAATCCAGACATAAATTTAAAACGTATCCAATTACAAAAATCCATCTTGGCAACCCTGCTGCTCTCCTCCGGTGTCCCAATGCTTAATATGGGCGATGAGGTATCTAGATCTCAAAATGGATCCAACAACGCTTACTCTCTGTCGGCCAATGACCAAAGTGATAATTGGGAAAACTTCCTTGGTGGGTGGAAATTGAATTGGAATCCGAATCCCCAGCAAGAAGACTTGATAGAGACCGTCGCTGCTCTATCTCGAATCAGGACTAGCTACATGGTTGATGCTGCCGAGCAGTTTTATACCGGCGAAATCGATCAAGATACCAACCGCAAAGATGTTGCCTGGTTTGATCGAGATGGCAATGAGATGAGCCAACATAACTGGCAGGACAGCTCAATTCGTCACTTAGCATTTAGCGTTGATGCCACCCATAACCAAGGGCTATTTATCGTTTTGAATAGCGCAGATCAGGATTACGAATTCACCTTGCCTAATCAGGATTGGGGTGATTCATTCCGCACCGTTTTTAATTCAGCAGAGTCCATAAATGAATTCAGTCCAACACTGAAAAAACCCAAAGATAAAATTATGGTAAGTGCATTAAGCGTTCAGGTTTGGCTAATTAATCGACATCAAACATCACCGTGACTGTTGAGGTGATGGTCTTTTCAATGGTTTGAGTGTCGTAATAACCGCCAGCTGAGGTATCAACGGAATCTGGTGAAGTAACTTGGAATGGACCCGAGCGTACGCTCATCACATTGCCGACCTTCCCGCCAGTTGCTTTCACAATCGCTTCAGCACGAACCTTTGCATCCTCCATCGCCTGCTCTAGAAGCTGAGGTCTAAGTTCATTCAATTTAGAGACGTAGTACTGCGGGCCGTAATTAGAGACGTTAACCCCTGATTGCAACAAAGCGCCTATACCGTTACTTAACTTTGAAACCAACTCCACGTCATCAGTGCGAACCGTAATAGTTCGAGAAGCGCGATAATTCAAAATTCGACCCGTGCTATTTCCATTCGAGTACTCTTCTTGCGGATATGCCGAAACAGATCCAAACTCAATTCCTGCTGTTGAGATACCACCATCTGTTAAGTATTGAGTCACTGATTTTGTAGCAACTTCAACTTTGCGTACCGACTCTGACAATGTTGGTGCAATCTGCTCGGCATTCAAAGACCAAACAGCACGATCAGCTGTAGCTGTTACTCGAGCTGAGCCGGTGACCGAGATTCCTTCATTAGAGCGAGCAGCAAAACCTGAACCCACTTGATTCAATCCGAGGCCCATTGCAAGCGCAATAATCGCAGCAGCAACAATTAATGAAATAGATTTTTGCTTCTCATTTTCACTCATGCTTTAAGTTTACTCCCGACATCTTCTGGACATCTCACTTCTGTCTCCCGTTATTCCATTGAAAAAGGCTCGAAAACCACCTCATTCACAGCGTAAAACCGCCGCTTTTTATCAGCGAAAAATCAGGGTAGGCTCAGCCCCAGTCCAACGCTTATCAGTACCCGCTTGATGGCTTTTGCTTGAATCGGTATCGCTGTAGAACGGAAAGACTGGCGAACGTGGAATTCACGTTTGTCCCCAATAAATACCGAAGGAAAGTAAATGGCAACAGGTACAGTTAAGTGGTTCAACTCTGAAAAGGGTTTTGGTTTCATTGCTGTTGATGGCGGTGGACAAGATGTATTCGTTCACTACTCAGCTATCCAGGGAAATGGCTACAAGTCCCTTGAAGAAGGTCAGTCAGTTTCATTTGAAGTAGTCCAGGGTCCAAAGGGTCCTCAGGCTGATCAAGTTACTGCCAACTAAACCAAATAACTAGTTGTAAAGAAGCCTCGGGGCAACCCGGGGCTTTTTTATTTACCGGCTTTTACTTTGGCTTTTGCTACAGCCTTCACTGGTGATAAATCCTTGCCAACTTTCCAAGCATCAAGGAATCGCCATGGAGCCACCACACCCCGTCGAATTTCCCAATCACCCGGCTGTGTTGGATATGAGATTCCAAAATGCAAATGAGGTTTTGTTCCTCTCGCACTTCCAGTTGATCCAACCTCGCCAAGTTTTTGTCCCGCCATCACGACTACACCTGGAGCAATTCCCGGTTCGATTTTGGAAAGATGAGAACCGTAATAGCGAACGCCATCCTCTCCAATAATAGAAATTGATAATCCGCCGCGATCTTTACCTAAATTAGTTTTTCCACTCCAAATATCCTTTGTGTTTAAATCCTCAACTACACCATTAATTGGAGCGACAAAAGCGCAACCAAGTTTGGCTTGAATATCAGTAGCAGGGTAATCATGATGGTACTTTCCATAACTACTCTTGCAGTTCGCTACTGGATAAACATAGACAGGCGCTGCGTTAGCAGGAACAACAGGAATTAAAGCCACAACCAAAATACCAATTAATCTCTTCACCTTAACGCCGCCTTGTCTAGTCGCGCCGTCACAATCATGTGCGGCACAGTTAAAGCCCACACCACTACTAGTGAGAGCCATAGGTACTCATCGCTTAGTTTCCCAGGTGTAAATAAAGCAATTCCGAGCGACACTATGAAAGTGCCCACAAGGGCTGGGACTCCTGGCAACACCGCTTGGCGAAATGCCTTGGCGGGATAATTATTTCTTAAGGATTCTTGTGAGTTCTTGAGATTTAAAGTTAGACGAGCGGTATGTCGCATCGCATGCCAAGTACCGAAGTAAGCAGCAAAGGCAATTAATGGTGGAGTAAAAAAAGCAAGAAGCAACAACAGGTTGATATCAATCAGATCCCTCCAGCGCCGGTTTGCCGCCAAAATTAAAACCGTAATTAAGTACAAGCCTGTCACCAGATTTGTTAACTCCTGATCTAATCCCCCATGCCAATTAATTAGCTCATCATTTACGGCTGCAAGTGCAGAGGTGCTCTCTTTATTGGTAAGAGGTATGACAACCGGCAAAGCGCCAGCTGTAACCGCGTAAAGAGCCTGAGCAAATCTATTTGCCCGCACAGAACCACTTGCACGTTCGAGCTCGTTGATAAAGGCGGTGTCACCAATTCCAAAGTGAAGTGCGCTCATGACAACGACGCCGATAAATCCATAAACATTCCATTGCAGTATTGCGATAACAGCCAGCACTGCAATCAAGACGTAAACCAGAATAAATAGACTCATTCTTTTAATAGAGGCGCGTGGCAAAGCAACTAGATGATCAAGTGCGCCATGCGGAATGCCGACCGCCAAAGCCAGCAAAGCAATTGCTACCTGCCATGAAATCTCTGTTTCATTAATTAGCTGTGCGAAAATTAGCGAAAGCAAAATGACTCCACCTACCGCGATGCTGGAAAAGTTACGGGTTTGGGTAAAGAGCTTTACCTGTGCTTCCGACATCCTCTCAAGGTAGCAAAATCCATAACCTGATGTGAGAAACTATTGAGATGTCGCAAGGGCTAGCACTTGAAAACTGGTCGTATGTAGCCATGCTGCTATTTGTTGTGCTTGGCTCTTGGTGGTTGGAGTTTGCTTTCAAGATTAAGGTGCTACGTCGGCCACGCTTGGCTCTAACCGCAATCTTCCCAGTAAGCATCTTTTTCTTGATTTGGGATGCCTTTGCCATCAACCAGAAACATTGGGATTTTGATAATGAACAAATGCTGGGCATCTATGGCCCTTTCAACATCCCACTTGAGGAGTACCTTTTCTTCTTCATCATTCCGCTGGCGGCTTTGCTAACTCTTGAAGGCGTTAAATCCCTTTTACAAAAGGTGAAGCGATGAGATTTGAACTCACCTACACTCAAATAACTGTTTATGCCTTAATCATCACCATTTTTTTCGACATGTTCGTCACCAGAAACTCTCTCCTCTCTACACTTCGGTTCTGGATTAGCTACTCAATCATTCTCCCCTTTCAACTCATAACTAATTGGTGGCTCACAAGCCGTGAGATAGTCACTTACAACCCCAATTCAATAATGGGATTAAGAATCGCCGGAGCCCCTTTCGAGGACTTAATCTTTGGCTTTGCCATGATCTTGGCGGTCATGAGCGCATGGGAGCGATTGTTAAAGACCCGAAGCTGAAAGTAGCTGGT
>JBEAXZ010000052.1:0-6824 GCA_041159565.1 Actinomycetota bacterium
AAGTTTAGCAACATGCGGAATGCCAATTACAAACGCTCCTGACTCGATTGCCGCGGTAGTTCCAGTTATTGAGTCCTCAAGTATCAGGCATTCCTTAATATCTACTCCCATTTGGGCCGCTGCCTTGAAATAACCTTCGGGACTTGGCTTCGATAATTCAACATCATTATCTGAAATAGTTATTTCGAAAAAATCAGCTCCTATGCTGTTTATTGCTGCATCTACCAAGGTGCGACTGGAAGCGCTGACTAATCCTTGTTTGACTCCTAAAGTTCTAAACTCCTTCAAAAGATTCCCCGCACCCGGAGCGAAATCAACACCCTCAGACATTTGATCAGCCATGCGCAATAGAAGTTGTTCAGTCAAAGCCATCGGAGGGAAAAGTGATTGCGTTGCTGCGTCAAGCTTGGATCGCATGTAAGTATCGACCCTGGTCATCGGTCCTCCAACGCAATGAATAGCGTCCTCATCGCTCCAAGTCACTCCGAGTGATGCCATCAACTCATACTCTTGTTGAATCCAAATAGGCTCGCTATCGATCAGCGTGCCATCCATATCCCAAAGAACCGCGGCAAATGGGAAATCATCAATTTGCATTGAAATACTTGGCCTCAGGGTGATGGACAATGATTGCAGAGGTTGATTGCTCTGGATGGAGTTGGAACTCTTCGGACAGTTCGACACCGATTCTCTCTGGTTCCAATAACTCGCAAATCTGTTTTTGCTGCTCTAGATCTGGACATGCTGGATAACCGAAGCTGTATCGCGAGCCCCGGTAACCTTGATCCAAAATGCCCTGTAAATCCTGGCTATCTTCCGAATTCAGATTTAATTCGGCGCGGATTCTTGCGTGCCAGTGTTCCGCTAAAGCCTCCGTTAACTGTACGCCAAGGCCGTGTAGCTCTAGATACTCCCGATAGTTATTAGCTGCGAAAAGTTTGGCGGTCGCTTCACTAATAGCTTGCCCCATAGTTACTACGTGAAAGGCTACAACATCCAATTCGCCAGACTCTGTGTCTTTGAAGAAATCACTGATGCATAATCTGCGATCTCGACGTTGGCGCGGGAAGGAAAATCTAACTCGCTCTTGGCCTTTTAGAGGCCCTTCATGGTGAACAATCACTAGATCGTTACCTTCGCTATAGCAGGGAAAGTAACCATAGGTAACAGCTGCATTTAGCCAACCATTGGTTAAAGCTTCATTCAAAAGAGAACGTAGTCTTGGTCGACCTTGCTCCTCGACAATTCTCTCGAAGGAATCCTGCTTGCCCTTTAAGCCCCACTGTCCAACATAAAGTGCTCGCTCATCCAACATTGGGCTGTAATCACCCAGTGAAATGCCCTTAACTACACGAGATCCCAAGAATGGGGCTTTGGGGACTTGGATATCCCTGGCAACATCACTTCTAGTTGTATCCGCAGTTGAAACACTGTCATCTTTAACTACACGGGTTCTTCGCTCTTTTAGGGCGGGCAGCTGTGCTGTCTCATCGCCGCGCTTTCTGGCCATCAAGGTATCCATTAACGACAAACCCTCAAAGGCATCCCTGGCATACCGAACCACTCCCGGAAAAACCTTCGCCAAATCACTTTCAACAAAACTTCTTGTTAACGCCGCGCCACCAAGCAAAATTGGCCATTTCCGTGCCAGATCGCGATTATTCAACTCTTCCAGATTCTCTTTCATAATTACCGTTGATTTAACCAAAAGGCCACTCATTCCAATTACATCAACATTTGATTCTTGCGCAGCGTCAATTATTTGATTGATGGTTTGTTTTATTCCGATGTTCACCACGCGATATCCATTGTTAGTCAAAATAATGTCTACCAGATTCTTTCCAATATCATGCACATCGCCCTTAACAGTAGCAAGAAGTATCGATCCTCTGTCCTGGGAATCAGCTTTGGTCATGTGAGGCTCAAGTAACGCAACAGCTGACTTCATTACCTCAGCAGATTGCAAAACGAAAGGCAGCTGCATCTCACCTCGTCCAAATAACTCACCAACTGTTTTCATGCCATCCAACAGAAGTTCATTGATGATATAAAGCGGTTCTAGGCCACTTTCACGAGCCTCATTTAAATCAGTTTCTAGGCCCTGTTTTTCCCCGTCAATAATCCTTCTCTTAAGTCTTTCAGGGATGGGTAGTGCTGCCAATTCAGCGGCTCGCGACAATCGCGTACTTGTTACCTCTACCCCAGCAAATATCTCTAAGAACCGCGAGAGTGGATCATAAATACAGTCCTGACCGTCAAATCTTCTTCGGTCATAAATCAGATCAAGTGCAACTTCTAATTGTTCTTGTGGAATTTTCGCCATCGGTGTGATTTTTGAGGGATGAACTATTGCACTATCTAGGCCGTTTTTCACTGCTTCAGAGAGAAAAACTGAGTTCAAAACGATTCTTGCCGCGGGATTCAATCCAAAAGATACGTTACTAACTCCCAGGGTGGTTTGAATCTCGGGATACTCCTGCTTTAACTGTTTGATTGCTTCCAAAGTCTCAATTGCGTCTCGCCTGGTTTCCTCTTGTCCAGTAGCAATTGGAAAAGTCAAACAATCAATAATCACATCAGAAAGTGGAACCTGCCAATTCTCATGCAGATCTTCTATAAGTCTTCGACCAACCCTAATCTTCCACTCTGCGGTACGAGCCTGACCCTCCTCATCAATAGTTAGCGCAACTAGGGCTGCTCCGTGCTCTTTTGCCAAGGGCATAATCTTTGCAAATCTTGAATCTGGGCCATCCCCATCCTCATAATTCACCGAATTGATTACACACTTTCCACCTAAACTCTCAAGTCCAGCTTTTATTACAGCCGGCTCAGTTGAATCGATAACTATTGGCAAGGTAATAGCGGTGGCGTATCTACTTGCCAGCTCTTGCATATCCTTTACGCCATCTCTCCCAACATAATCAACCGAGAGATCCAGCATGTGCGCACCTTCACGAATCTGATCCTTTGCAATATCAACGCATCTCTGCCAATCCTCAGCTACCAAGGCATCTCTAAAAGCCTTACTTCCATTAGCGTTACTGCGCTCGCCAATAGCTAAGTAGGTTTTATCCTGCCTAAAAGGTACAAACTGGTATAGAGATGAAGCTCCTGCATCCTTTGTCGGATTATTGGAGTTCAATTTTTTCCCGTGCAGTAGCTTCACTACCGCAGCTAAATGCTCTGGCGTGGTACCACAACAACCTCCCACAAGATTCACCTGGTAATCCGATACAAATTGCGCAAGAGCTATGGCTAACTCTTCTGGAGAAAGCGGATAGAAAGCGCCGCCATCCTTAAGAATGGGAAGACCTGCATTTGGCATACAGGAGATTCCAACATTTGAACTTTGACTTAGGGTTCTTAAATGTTCACTCATTTCACTGGGTCCAGTGGCACAGTTCATTCCAATCAGATCTACCCCGAGTGCTTGAAGCGAGTTAAGTGCGGCCCCAATCTCTGAACCAAGCAACATAGTGCCGGTAGTTTCGACAGTGACCTGGGCAATTAACACGACATCTCGTTCTGCACTGGCTATTGATTCACGCGCCCCATTCACAGCGGCTTTGGCCTGTAGCAAATCCTGTGTGGTCTCGATTAGCAAAGCGTCAGATCCACCGTCAATCAATCCTTTGGCAGAAAGCGCATAAGCCTGCTTGAGCTCTGCGTAAGTGACATGACCCAAAGTGGGCAACTTGGTACCTGGACCCATGGATCCTAAAACCCATTTCGGTGACCCGGTTGATTTACTAAACTCGTTAGCGACCTCGCGCGCTATCTGCGCGCCCGCTAAGGAAAGTTCATATATCCGATCTGATATTCCATATTCGCCAAGATTTGCGAGGTTTGCACCGAAGGTATTGGTTTCAACCGCATCAACACCTGATTCAAAATATTCACGATGTATCTGCGCCACTAACTCTGGTCTGGTGACGTTGAGAATTTCATTACAACCCTCATGCCCCTGAAAATCTTCAAGCGAAGGATGTGCACTTTGCAACATAGTTCCCATGGCGCCATCAGCTATTACTACCTGATCAGATAAGGCAATTCTCAGGGTATTGGGCGCATGAAGTGGGTTCTTCATAAATTTCGACGCGCTCACTAGCGGGAGTTTATCGTAGGCTGAGGTTATGTTCATTACCGAAAGCGCATACCCGCTTCGCAACCCGATAATGATCGCATCATTCGAGGGATGGAATGATGCCGGCGAGTCAGCTTCTGGAGCTATCACCCATCTACTTACGGCATGGAGTCATCAAGAAATTGGGCGCTTGGATCCTGAGGATTACTACGATTTTCAAGTAAATCGTCCCTATATCAAGATTGATGAAATGGTGGTTAGGGACATTATCTGGCCCAGCACTATTTTCTACGCTGTTAGTACGCCTCATTTACAACAGGATTTCTTAATAGTGAAAGGTATCGAGCCATCAATGCGCTGGCCAACTTTCGCTAATCAAGTTTTGGAAGTTGCAGATGATTACGAAGTTAACACGGTAATTACTTTGGGCGCCTTGCTTGCTGACACGCCTCACAGTCGCCCAATCACCGTTACCGCTAGCGGCGCTCATCCGGAAATTGCAAGACGTCTTGGCGTAGAGGTCTCAAAGTATGAGGGACCAACAGGAATAATCGGCGTGCTACAGGATGCCGCTTATCGCCGCGGATTGGATGCCGTTTCTTTTTGGGCAGCGGTTCCGCACTATGTTTCCACCCCACCTTCACCTAAAGCCTCTTTAGCATTGGTGAACGCGTTGGAGGATTTTCTTGAGATCTCAATTCCTCAGGGAGATCTACCAGAGCGTTCTGAAGCTTGGGAAAGACAAGTTGACCAAATGGCTTCTGAGGATGCTGAAATCGGCGATTATGTGAAACAACTTGAGAGCAACAAGGATGCTTTAGATATTCCAGGCGCCACTGGCGAAAGTATCGCTAGAGAAGTAGAGCGGTTCCTGCGAAGAAATCCAGAGCTTTAAAGCACAATTCCTAAGTAAGTATCCAACGCCCTAGACAACTCCCCTGTGCTGCCACCGATTTCACCAGATTCAGTTCTTGTGCACCATTCAGCGAGTAATTGCAAAACCTTTGGGGTGTCTAGATTTTCAGATAGCGCTTCAACGATGTTTTGAATTACTGAATGCGTTGGCGCCACTTCGTTGCGCGCTAAATTGAGCTCCAATCTGTCGATTATCTGGTTGGCGGTGCGTAGCAACTCCTCATTCCACATCCGATCAGATTGATAATGTTGCAACATCAAAGCAACTCTAATCGCCGAGGCACGCACTCCCTTTGCGAGCAATTCAGATACAAAAACCAAATTGCCTTTACTTTTACTCATTTTTTCGCCATTCAGTCCGATCATCCCGGCATGCACATAGGCGGCAGCGAAATCCAGATTTGTTAAGGCTTTTGCTTGAAACGCGGTCATATAGTGATGAGGGAAAACTAAATCAGAGCCTCCACCTTGAAGTGTTATCGAGGTTCTTTCGCCATGCGGCAACGAACTCAGAGCGATTGCGGTACATTCAATATGCCAACCAGGGCGCCCGGGGCCCACCGGTGAATCCCACTGCGGCTCCCCTTCTCTATGACCACGCCACAACAATGGATCTAACGGGTGACGCTTTCCAATCCGATCCGGGTCTCCACCACGATCTTTAAAAATAATCAAAGCTTCCTCTAAAGGCATCGGCAAGCTGTTCTGAAAATTCGAGATACTGCCTAAATCTAGATATAAATCACTATCAATAAAGTAAGTCAGTCCTATATTCTGACAATCCTTTATGTATTCTGTAATGGCGTGCATGCTCTCGATAACTCCAAGGTATTGATTTGGAGGAATTACATGCAAAGCGGTCATATCACTTACAAACAACTCTATTTGGCTAGTCGCTAACTCCTGCCAATCCACATCATCTCTTTTAGCTCTCTCGAGCAAAGGATCGTCAATGTCAGTAATATTCTCGGCAAAGGAAAGCTCCTGACCGCGTGCTATCAAATATCTGTGGATTAAATCAAAGGAAAGATAGGTTGCGGCATGACCGAGATGAGTGGCGTCGTAAGGGGTTATGCCACATACATAGCTTGTAACGACCTTTTGATCTAGTCTGACCAGTTCTCGTTTGTAGGAATCAAATAGCTTGAGCTCCGGCGCTTTGATATTGGTTGGAGCCGGCGGCAGATAAATCCCTGGCCAAGATCTCATGACCGTAGCCTACAAAGTATTTAATTAAACCGGTGGCCATGGGATAGCTGGCCAGTCCTGCGAAGGATATGGAAAACCTTCACTCTGCAATCGTTTTACTCGGAAAATTAAGGCAGAAACTTCCTCCCCCGATAAGTGGGCTTTAAAAATACTTGATGACTCTGAACTCAGCCATGCCTCAATCTCGCCAAGAATTTTCACCTCAGCGGGATTCAAAACCTCGCCGGCAAACTGCCACAAAACAGTGCGCAACTTGTCCTCCTGATGAAAAGCAACTCCGTGATCGCATCCATATAATTTTCCTGAGGCATCAAAGAGAATGTGTCCAAATTTTCGATCGGTGTTATTGATGATTGCATCAAATAGCGCCATCCCTCTAATGTCTTCGCGTTGCTCTTGGGCAAGTGAGATTACATCGCAATCTTCGGGAACATTTATCCACTCCTGAACCGCACCAGCTCCAAAGGGGCCATCCCTAAACACTGTCACCGGCACCAAATCAAAACCAACCGCTGCGCTTAACTCGTAGGCGCAGACCTCTCTACCTGCCAATGAGCCGTTGGGGAAATCCCATAATGGTTTTTCTCCCGCAATGGGTTTATATACAACTGAAATC
>JBEAXZ010000053.1:0-6362 GCA_041159565.1 Actinomycetota bacterium
TTTCAATTCCTTTGGGTATGGAATGATCTCTTGGTTGCATTGACTTTCGGTGGTGGAAAGCGAGAAATCGCTCCGCTCATGGTGAGATTAGCTGAAATGACTGGAACCCGAGGCGGGGATTGGGAGTTACTGACCGCCGGTGCATTTGTGTCAATACTTGTTCCAGTTGCGGTTTTCTTTGCTCTGCAACGATATTTTGTGCGGGGATTATTGGCTGGTTCCGTTAAAGGATAACCCCTCCAAATTACTTAAAGTTATCGCCGTAAAGTGGCATACTCCCGTTTATGTCCAATTCGGTAAATGCTATGTCTCTGCAAGATCTACGAATTAGAAAAAGTGTTAAGTGGCGACAGTATCCATCTGATGTACTGCCTCTTCCAGTTGCAGAGATGGATTTTCCTATCGCAGAACCAATCAAGCTTGCTTTAAGAGACATGATTGAAAGATCTGATACCGGTTATCTAGGGCCGTTTCCAGAGATGTTTGATGCTTTTGCAGGGTTCGCTAAACAAAGATGGAACTGGAATGTTGATGTTTCACAGTTGAGAATTGCTACTGATGTTGGGGTAGGAACTGTAGAGGTAATCCGCACTCTCATTAATCCAGGAGATCGGGTAATGCTTAACTCTCCGGTATACGACAATATGTGGCGGTGGGTTGGCGAAGTTAAAGCAAACTTGGTTGACGTGCCTTTGACAGAGAACAATCTTGATTACTCTCTTGATTTAGATGCGATAGAAGGTGAGTATCAAAAAGGAATCAAGGTTCACATTCTGTGCCATCCCCATAATCCAGTCGGAGTTATCTTCTCCAAAGAGATTTTGGCAAAACTCGCTGAATTAGCCCTTAAGTATCAAGTCAAAATAATTAGCGATGAGATTCATGGCCCACTTACCTACGATTCCAACTCTTTCACTCCGTTTTTGGCGATTAGTGATGCGGCTCGCGAAGTAGGAATTACGGTGACTAGCGCCAGCAAAGGGTTTAACTTAGCCGGTTTGAAATGTGCATTGATTATCACCAGCTCACAAGAGTTAAAAGAGAAGATCAACTCAATGCCGATTTCGGTGGCTTTTCGCGCCTCACTTTTCGGCGCGGTCGCGGCAACGGTAGCCTTTAGAGACTCATCGGCTTGGCTGGATGGAGTTTTAGCTACTCTTAATGAAAATCGTAAATTGATTAGACATCTAGTAGAAACGCAATTACCGGCAATTGGATATCGAATTCCAGATTTTGGCTACCTGGCATGGTTAGATCTTTCAAATCTGGGGTTAGGCGAGGATCCCACAAAACTCATTCTGGAGCGGGGTAAGTTAGCTATCAATGGGGGAGTCATGTACGGTCCAAAGCACAAGAGCTTTGCCCGTCTAAATTTCGGAACTAGCCCAGAGATAATCACTGAAGCGTTCAATCGTATTCAAAAAAGCCTTTAATCAGGTGAAAGTGTCTAGGTAAAAGATTGTGAAGTCAGATTACGACGCAATAATTGTTGGAAGTGGTCACAATGGTTTGGTGGCAGCTTGTTATTTGGCTTTAGCGGGCAAGCGGGTTCTTATACTTGAAAAAAATGATTACATAGGTGGTGCAACCACAAGTATCTCTGCATTCAAAGGCATTGATGCCAAGCTTTCCCGTTACTCCTATTTGGTGGCATTACTTCCTGATCAAATAATTGAGGATCTGTCACTAAATTTTGAATGCTTAAGTCGCTCCGTATCGACATATGCTCCTTACTATGATGAAACTGATCAAGGTCTTTTAATTAATAGAGTTTTTGACCAGGAAAGCTATGAATCAATGGAGCTGCTCACCGGTGGCGGTGATGAGGCGCAAGCTTGGATTAATTTCTACGCAGCGGTTCAGGATTTTGCTGCAACCTTGGCACCCACATTTTTGCAGCCACTACCTACATCTTTAGAGGTTCAGGAGATGGTAGATCCATTGACCTGGGTGGAGTTGGTGGAAAATACCTTGGGTCAGACCTTGCATGATAATTTTTATGATGATCTAGTTAAGGGAATAGTTTTAACTGATGGATTAATCGGCACATTCACCAGCGCGGATAACCACGCTGCCAACATATGCTTTCTCTATCATCTAGTCGGAAATGGGACTGGCGAGTGGAAGGTTCCTAAAGGCGGAATGGGTGCTTTGGTCGCCGAGCTAAAGAGACGTTGTGAAGAGTTGGGAGTTTCGATAAAAACAGAGACCGAGGTTGTATCGGCTATAGAGAATACAAAATCTGTTGAGGTTTTAACGAAAGCGGGCGAAAGTTTCACCAGCCAAGTGCTGCTAGCAAACTGTGCGCCAAAAGTGCTGGAGAAGCTAGCCGGAGTTCCTGCTCCAGAGCTTCTCGATGGTTCGCAATTAAAGATAAATATGGTTTTGCAGGAGTTGCCCAAGTTGAAGAGTGGAATTGATCCGAGGAAAGCATTCGCAGGGACTTTTAGAATCAATGAGAGCTTTTATCAATTAGAGCGAGCGTATGAACAGGCCCTAGAGGGCAAGATACCAAATGAAATCCCAGCCGAGATGTACTGTCACACAATTACTGATACTTCAATCATGGATGAAACTTTGGTTAAGCAAGGTTTCCATACCTTGACTTTATTTGCTTTGCACTTACCTGCATCTCTATTTGATACAGATCATGATGAGGTAAAGGAGATTGCGGTAAACAGAGTTTTAGAATCTCTCAACGAGTATCTAGAGAAACCAATTCAGGATTACTTAGCAAGAGATAGTGATGGGCAGCCTTGCATTGAAGCCAAGACCCCACAGGAGCTTGAGGTTGCACTAGGGCTACCACGGGGCAATATTTTTCACGGCAATCTCCAATTTCCTTGGAAAACCGAGGATGATGATCGGAAATGGGGGGTCGAGACAGATTCAAAGCGAATCTTCATCGCCGGCTCTGGCGCGGTACGTGGTGGCGGAGTTTCTGGGATAGCTGGTCATAATGCTGCAATGGCAGCCTTGGAAAGTTTGGCGAATCTGGCGTAGGCTTTATCTTGTGATTAAAGCTTTGCGCAGAATTACCGCCTTTGTTGCATTGTTGGCGGTTGCTTTCAAGGGGGTCCTCTCCTTTTTGTCCTGGGTAGAGAAACAGGACGAGGCGCAGGCGGTTTGGAATGATGATGAGGATCGCGAGGAAGAGTTGGAAGAGGCTTTCTAATGAGCCAACCCAACACACCTGTATACATCCCAGGTAGCTGCAATCTTGGAAAAGAAGAGACTAAACGTCGCCAACTAGTGGCAATTCTCGGACTAGTTCTTTCGGTTTCAACATTAATTGGTTTGGTTGGTAGCGACGCTCCTGCCTCCGCACGTTGGGGCATGTTTATTCCGCTGATGGTTTTCTCGATCGGGTTTATTCAATCCAGAAGAAAGTTCTGTTTAGCTTATGGTTTTATGGGAACTTTCAATCTGGGCAAGTTGGGAGATTTGTCACGCGTCCAAAATCCTGAGGACCGTAAGGCCGATAGGAAGACCGCGTTTTCGATTTTGTTACAAGCGGCAGGATTGGCTTTTAGCATCACCTTGGCGCTGGTTTTACTGCCTCTATAAATCTTAGAACTTTGCGAAAGTTGCGGGTAGCTTAAGGTTAAACATCGGCAGGCGAAGGCTGATTTTTATACTCGGACTTTAGGTACTCCAGTGCACTCAAATACTCTTCATAGTAAGTGGAATTCCAGGTGCCTAATTCAGGATCAAAGTAAGTGCCTTCTATTGGGGTACTCCCGCTAAGGAAGTTGATTGCGGTGTTGGTCTCCTCAATCAATCCAGGAATTTGTTCACGCTTACTTTGAGTGACACATTTTGGGAACTTTTCAAGCTCTTCATAAATTGTTAGATCATAACTGAGTACTTCTACGACCTTAAGTGCCATAGACTCAATCAGTGTGATTCGCTGCTCTGAATTCGGTGGCAAAGCCAGAAAATCATCAACTAGATTTCGATACTCTACCCACGCGGCTCTGCCAGAGAGCTCCTCTGAAATTATCAACTCGCGTACGGAATTACACTCAGCGGCCTCTTGTGAGGGTTTGCCAATTGGCCCAAAATGAAAAGTCGCCCATAATGAAAGCACTGTGAGTGAAACAAGCAGTGGGACTAATATCCAAAAAATAGGGCGGGTACTTCTCACCACCGTAGACTAACGGAGTGATTTCCGATTTGGCAGATGGGATTGCGAAAGCTCAGTCTCTGTTGAATCTCCCGCAATCTATTGTCCGAGTAGTCATATCAGGCAAACAACGTAATAAAGCGCCTCAATTCCTCAGGGTTGATATCCGCCCAGTATTGATTAAGTCAGTGATTCATTGGCAAGTGGTTAGCCATGATGGAAAAAAGGATATAACCAAAAATCTACTCCCGAGCGATCTAAAGTTAGAGGAGTTCATAGATAGGGGATTTGCAAACCTACTCATTGAAACTGATCAAATTGAGTTCACGCTTCGTGTCACAAAGTCGGGTCAGGCCCAATCAAATACAAGAAGATTTCCTACTTCGGAGGTTTCACAGCTGACACGAAAGACCAATGAACTTTCACATGATCGAGTTAAGAGTAGATTGCTTGATGAAAATGAGGAGTTATTTAAACATCTGGGAATAACTGATCATGATGGAAAGCTAAAGCCTTCACGGAGCGATAAGTTCAAACAGGTTCAAGAGTTCCTCAAAAGTATTGAGATTGGAATTGAGTTTCTCAAACAAAATTCTGATGCTCATATTGGAAGTAAACCAATTCGAATTGTCGATTTAGGTTGTGGTCATGCATATCTAACCTTTGCTACTCATCGCTTTGTACAAAAACTTGGACACAGAACTGAGGCTCTCGGTGTAGATGAACGCGCTGAAAGTCGAGATCGAAACAACGCTATTGCACAGTTGCTAGATATCTCAAATGAAATGAAATTTTCTGCAATTAAGATATCGGAATTACCTAAACAAAGTACAGATTTAACGATTGCCTTGCATGCCTGCGATACAGCTACCGATGATGCAATTGCTTGGGCGGTAAAGAGTCAATCCACTGTCATGCTTATCGCGCCATGCTGTCAACATGACATCCAGAGCCAAATGAGTGCTGCGCCAACCCCATGGAACATCGCGACCAGATACGGAATTTTGCATGAGAGAGTTGGAGACATAATTACCGATTCAATTCGTGCTCAAATCTTGAGAGTGCTTGGTTATCGCACCGAAATTATTGAGTTTATTGCTGGTGATCACACCCCAAGAAATCTTATGATTCGCGCCTTCAAAAATAACAACGAGGCAACCCTAACCACATCACTTAAGAGTCAGCGAGCTCAAGATAGAGCGCGAGATTTACAGGATTTGGACAAGATGATTGCAGAGTGGCAGATAGCGCCAAAATTGATGGAATTGCTGCGTGAGGAGCTGGAGCAGGCGCGCTCGGGTGCGGGTCTCAGTTAGGCTTGTCCAATGTCTTCCAACCAAACATCTGCCAATCAAAGTAATGGGGCTTCCCATGTTAGTGCCGGCAAAGTCTTAGCATCTTTGCCAGTCGGTGAAAAAGTTGGAATCGCATTCTCAGGTGGACTAGACACCTCTGTTGCAGTCGCTTGGATGCGCAATAAGGGAGCTTTGCCTTGTACCTACACAGCTGATTTAGGCCAGTACGACGAAGGAGATATTGAAACAATTCCAGATCGTGCAAAAGAGTACGGCGCAGAGATTGCCCGACTAGTTGATTGCAAAACCTCATTAGTCGAAGAGGGATTGGCTGCGATTGTATGTGGAGCCTTCCACGTCCGTACTGGTGGACGTGCTTACTTCAATACAACTCCGCTTGGCAGGGCTGTTACAGGGACCTTGCTAGTAAGAGCAATGCTCTCTGATGGCGTGCAAATCTGGGGGGATGGCTCCACTTACAAGGGTAATGACATCGAACGTTTTTATCGTTATGGATTGTTAGCAAATCCAAATCTAAAGATTTATAAACCTTGGTTAGACAAGGATTTTGTTTCTGAGCTAGGTGGCAGAAAAGAGATGTCGGAATGGCTAACAGCACACAATCTGCCATACCGAGACAGCGTTGAGAAAGCGTACTCAACTGATGCCAATATTTTGGGCGCGACCCATGAAGCAAAACAATTAGAAGAGTTAAGCTCTTCAATTGAAATCGTAAATCCAATTATGGGCGTCGCATTTTGGGATCAAAGTATTGCTATTCCTTCAGAAGATGTACGCATTACCTTTAAGCAAGGTCGTCCAGTAGCGATTAATGGCAAAGATTTCTCAGACTCTGTTGCATTAATGAAAGAGGCAAATGCAATAGGTGGCCGACATGGCCTTGGCATGTCTGATCAGATTGAAAACCGGATAATTGAGGC
>JBEAXZ010000054.1:0-6339 GCA_041159565.1 Actinomycetota bacterium
CAACACATCAAAATCCCCAGAACTAATCCACTGCCTAACTCTTGATGCAGCAACCGGACCAAATAGAACGCGGGCAACCGCGCCGTTATAGGGAATCGCAACTGGGCGACCCGCGGTAACAACAAAATCATCTGCGATCTCAGAGTCATTGCTGGCAGGCGCTAACACCGAAACTTCATGACCCTGCTGCCGATAGTGCAGGGCTAAATCTCTAATGTGAGATTGCACTCCGCCGGGTACGTCCCAAGCGTATGGCGATACAAAACCTATTTTCATGTTCGCTCCACAAAGCTTTCATCAATAAAGATTCTCTGTTGCATATGCCAAGAGGTTACATTTTCTGAAATATCCATCTCAAATTGATTGGCCAGTAATTGCGTGACCCTTTCAATCTCACCTCTTTGTTCAGCCTCATAATTCACAGAGATTGGTTGTGTGAATTTTATGTGGATTCCAGAATCGGTGTAAGAAACGTAAGCGGTGATCAAATCGGCTTTTGTTTTATAGGCCAACAACGCGGGACCTGCTGGCATACGAGCGGTTTTTCCAAAAAAATTAACGTTGACCCCTGATCTACTCAGATCCCTATCAGCTACAAGAGCCACTAACTCTCCCCTATTAAGCAGGGCTTCCAGCTCTGCAAATACCCCGGCATTTAAATCCAAAACCTGCATCCCCATTGCTTCACGATGCTCCAAAAACTTTCGGAATAACCGCTCTGGTTTCAAATGTTCGGCGACGGTATTTACTCTTATGCCGTTAGTGCAAAAGTACGCCCCAGCATGATCCCAATTCCCAGCGTGCGGCAGAGCAACTATCAACCCAAGACCTTGCTCAATTGGTCTAAGTAAATACTCTTCACCATGTGTTTTAACGCTTGTGACAACTTTTTCCCTACTCCAGTCAGAAATACGGAAGGTGTCGCACCAATATCTCATAGCGGATTTCAATCCATCAATTACTAAACTTTCAATCTCTGAAGGTGGCAATTTAGGCTTTACTGCCTGATAGTTACGTCGAAGTCTGATAACACGCTTACCATTTCGTTTATGGGCCAAGATTGCTAGAGAATTAAATATTGCGTAGGCCAATTGTTCGGGGATTATTCGAACCGCACGCCATAAAGAGCTATAAAGAATGTAATTCAGCCAAGCCATGATTTGCCTCAAGCCCTAGCAACTACCAGCATGCGCTGGATAACTGTTATGGCACTTGCTATGCAGATTACAGTTAAGGAAAGGTTGAGAGCCCAATTAATTCCCAAGCCGTACAGACCCGTCCCTACTAAAACTAGAATTAATCTCTCTGTGCGTTCTGCAACACCAACTGAGCAGTCAATTCCCAGACTCTCTGCCTTTGCCCTTATATACGGGATTAAGGTGCCGGTTACTAAAGCAATTAAAGCAAGATAAGCAACGCCTCTTTGATTCTCGTTATAGGCAAAAAGCAATATTCCAATAAATATTGCCGCATCAGAAACACGGTCTAACGTCGAATCAATTAATGCACCTAACTTTGTCGGTCCAGAGTGAGATAGCCGGGCCATTGTTCCATCCAATAAATCGCTCAAAACAAAGAAAGTAACCAAAACAGTGCCCACAAAAAACTTGCCCTGAGAAAAGAGAAATATCGCACAAAGCGAACTTCCTAGCGCCCCCAGTACAGTCAAAGTGTTCGGGGTTAAACCGATTCTCAATAAACCGCGCGCCAACGGGGAAATCAAGGCGGTGACTGGAGCTCTAAATCGATTCTGAATCATCGGACACATCGTAGGCTTTATTCGTGACCGCGACCAATACCGAACACCAAATGCCGCCAACTACAGCCCACTGGCTCTTTGCGGGACACAGCAGTGCGAAATCAAGTGAATTGGCGCAGGTATTCAACTCTGAATATCCAGGGATGGTCTCCTCATGCGATTTGAAAGATGATGAGAGTAATTTTCCTGATGTTTTGAAGGGCAGCACCTCAGTTGCATTGATCATTAATGCCCAAAGCGGAGTATCAAAGTCCATGATTGATTTTTGGAGTTTCATCAGTGAGAGACAGTATCCCCGAATGATTATGGTGGTCGGCCTCGAACTCAGCGAATCCGATTTCGATGACATTGTGATGATTGCTAATCGTGTCTTGGAGCAGGTCTCAACTCCCTTTCTCGTACTTCATGATGAATTGGGTGAGCCATCAGGCTTAATATCACTTGCAGACTTAACTGTTTATGACTACTCACAAAAACCAATGAAGCATTATCCAGCTGATATGGAGTTGCAATCTCTGGTTAGTGAATTTAAGAGTGAGTTTGATGCTCAGATGCAAGAGTTCGAGAACGATGGATTTATGAGCGGCCTAGATGTGCCGGCTATCCCAATCGTGATTGGTAAAGGAATTGGAGTCGACCAAGTGAAGAAATACCTCGAATTAGCAAAGAATTCTAGATTCTGAAAGGTCACCAAGCCGCTGCGATTTCAGCGCGAGTAGTAGTTAACAATTTAGGAAGCACCTTTGTTTGGCCAATAATTGGCATGAAATTAGCATCTCCAAACCAACGCGGTACAACATGTTGGTGGATGTGATCGGCTACCCCAGCACCGGATAGCGCCCCCTGATTTAAACCAATATTGAATCCGCCACAGTTCGAGACTTTACGCAACGTTGTCATTGCATGGGCTGTGAAAGCCTGCATTTCATTGCGCTCCGATTCAGTTAACTCGGTTAAATCAGCGACATGACGATTAGCACAAATTAGTAAGTGACCAGCGTTGTATGGATAAAGATTTAGAACCGCATAGACCTCTTTACCGCGGGCCACAATCAAAGCTTCTTCATCGCTTTTGCTTGGAATTGAGCAAAAAGGACAAGGGACATCATTGTCAGGCTTGGGTCTGTTTTCGCCAGACAAATAAGCCATTCGATGCGGGGTCCAAAGTCTCTCCCAGTTGTCTGGCATTCCTGCGCCACCAGAGATTTGTTGATCAGACATCAATCAAACCTGGGTTCTATTTTTAACCGCAGTGAGGATCTCCTCGATAGCAGCAGCGATGGGAACACCATTTTTCTGCTCCCCATTGCGATATCTAAATGAAACTGCCCCCAACTTCTGATCCTCTTCACCTGCGATAATCATGAAAGGGATTTTTTCAGTTTGAGCATTTCGAATCTTCTTTTGCATGCGGTCATCAGATGCATCCAATTCAGCTCGAATGCCAGCTGACTTCATTTCCTTAACAACACCGGCTAGGTAATCATTAAAGGCTTCCGCGACAGGGATAGCTCGTACCTGAACTGGAGCTAACCATGGAGGAAAAGCGCCAGCGTAATGCTCTGTGAGCACGCCAAAAAATCTTTCAATAGATCCGAATAATGCGCGGTGAATCATCACCGGCTGTTGTCGAGAGCCATCATTTGCGGTGTAACCCAAATCAAATCTCTGGGGCAATTGGAAATCCACCTGGATAGTAGACATCTGCCAGGTTCGACCTATCGCATCTTTAGCTTGTACCGAAATCTTTGGCCCATAGAAAGCCGCTCCGCCGGGATCTAGAACTAACTCGAGATTTTGTTTTTCGGCTGCTTGACGCAAAGCGTTTGTTGCCGCTTCCCAATCCGCATCTGAACCAACTGATTTCTCCGGATTACGGGTTGAGAGTTCTAGGTAGAAATCCTCTAAACCATAATCTCTTAGTAAATTCAGTACGAAGGTCAGCAGGCCATCCAGCTCACCAGCCATCTGTTCCTTGGTGCAATAGATATGGGCATCATCCTGAGTAAATCCTCGTGCTCTGGTGATGCCATGGACAACACCGGATTTTTCATAGCGATACACCGTTCCAAACTCAAAAAGACGCAGCGGTAAATCTCGATACGACTTGGCAGAGGATTGATAAATCAAATTATGAAATGGGCAGTTCATGGGCTTCATGTAGTACTTCTGCCCTTGCTTCTTTACCGTGCCATCAGCATTCAACTCTTCATCCATGACCATTGGTGGGTACATACCTTCGGCGTACCACTGCAAGTGTCCAGATGTTTCAAATAACGCCGCTTTAGTTAGATGAGGAGAGTAAACAAATTGATAATCCTCTTCCTCATGACGTTTGCGGGAGTAATCCTCCATGGCTCTTCGAATAATTCCGCCCTTCGGATGGAAAACCGCAAGACCCGAACCGATCTCCTCAGGAAAGGAAAATAGATCTAACTCGGAACCAAGGCGACGGTGGTCACGTTTTTCGGCTTCCGCCAATAAATGTAAATACTGATCCATCTCTTCCTGAGATGGCCACGCGGTACCGTAAATTCTCTGCAACATCGGATTCTTTTCCGAACCACGCCAGTAAGCACCCGCACTTCTCATTAATTTATATGCTGGAATGTATTTAGTTGATGGCAGGTGAGGACCTCTACACAGATCGCCCCATACGGCTTTGCCATCACGACCGAGATTGTCATAAATCGTTAATTCGCCAGCTCCAACCTCTACCCCGGCGCCTTCTGCAGCCTCTTCGCCAGAGTTTGAAGATTTAAGTTTTACCAATTCGCATTTATAAGGTTCGTGCGAAAGCTCCTTAAGAGCATCTTCATCACTAATCGGTCGTCGCTTGAATCTCTGTCCATCCTTGATGATTTTCTTCATCGCAGATTCCAACTTAACTAAATCCTCAGGATTAAATGGACGCTCAGGATCAAAGTCATAATAGAAACCATCTTTGATTGGCGGACCAATGCCCAACTTAGTTTGTGGGAATAACTCCTGTACCGCCTGTGCCAAAACATGGGCGGTTGAATGGCGCAAAACCATCAAACCTTCTGCTGAGTTGATGGAGACTGATTCGATTACATCTCCCTCAGCGAGGTCACTCCATAAATCTCTCAAAACGCCATTTATCTTGCATACGACAATGGCATTGGCACCCGGCTTGGTTAAATCTGGATAGAGCTCCTCGAATACTAAGGTTGGCTTGGAATCAGCGGAAACACTCCGTACCTGACCATCAACCTTGACACTTATCTGCTGGCTCACGTGGCGAGGCTACCAAACTACTTCGAAACTCTGCTCAATCGATTTATTGAATTCTGTACTTATTTTATATTGCGGAAATTAAGCCCATGGTTAAGCGTAAAAAAGTGCAATCAAGATGATTGATGCAGATGTAAAGATCGCTGCAAGGAGATACTTCAACCAGAGGGGCATACCAACTTTATCTGCAGCATTAGCGGCAATACTCTTTGTCTTGTGCATGGCTCTAGAAGCCCAGGCAAACTCAGAAGCCAAGATTCCTAGACCAGCTAACAAAACCAACAAGCCAGGTCCAGGTGCGAATAAAAAAACCGTTCCAATAATGGTAACTAACCCACCAACTACTCCAACAAATACCCGCCAAATCAGAGAGCCATATGGCGTGCTCTTAATCTGTTGCCGGATATTCATACCCCAAGTTTATCCCTAACCCATGAATGAAAGGAACTCTGAAGTTCCGTGAGTGACTTAGAAATCGGATAAAGAATGCTTTCATAACGCTCAACACCTTGAACCTCACGCAACGAAGAAACTAGGGCAAGAGACTCAACCTTGGGTAGATCAGATTCCACAAGGGTTGACTCTTGGACACCAAAGTTCTCAATAAGCAAAGCTCTTGTAACTCCAGGTAGAGCACCCCCTGTGGTTCTGGGGGTATGCCAAACCCCCTCTTTTAACCACAAGATATTTGCCATCGAGCTCTCTACAACCTCATCCTTTTCATTTATGAATACGCAATCGTCATAACCGTTGGACTGCGCCAGCCGAAGAGCGCGAAAGTTCTCTGCGTAAGAGGTGCTCTTTGTGCCTGAAATAGAGTAACCAGAGAATTTGGTATCTGGATAGCGCATCAATTTAGCTGGTGCAGTGTTTACAACATGGGGCAAATGAGAAATTAGTAGTTGTCCATCCGAGAAGACAGTAATCCGTAATCTTCCAGTTTGGAGATGTGGGTTGGCAGCTATTACCGAATCAACACCCTTTAAGATGAGATTAGATTCGGGGGCTTCAATTTGAAGGCGCGCCAATGAGTTTTGCAGCCGCCCTAAGTGATCTTCAATCGCAAATGGTTTACCTTGATAAGTGCGGATAGTTTCGAACGCCCCATCGCCCATTAACCAAGCAGAACTGGTTGCAGCTAGCTGGACTTGGTCAACCAGCTGATCGTTATGCCAAATCTTCAATTCATTCACCTAACACTCCGCCTGCAATCCTGATTAGACGAGCTGCTTTCAATTCAGTTTCCTGCCATTCGAGATCAGGATCGCTCCCCCAGGTTATTCCAGCGCCAGTTCCAAAGTGCAAAATGTTATCTTCGCGTTGCC
>JBEAXZ010000055.1:0-6336 GCA_041159565.1 Actinomycetota bacterium
ACCCAGCGATTCTGATTGCTGATGAGCCGACCGGAAACCTTGACCCGGCAACATCTGTCGGAATTATGAAATTGCTAGATCGAATTAATCGCGAGGGAACCACAGTAGTTATGGCTACCCACGATGCGGGAATTGTGGATCAGATGCGTAAACGTGTTATTGAGTTAGATAAAGGCCAAGTCATTCGCGATCAGGCGCGTGGCGTGTACGGATATACGGGTTAATCATGCGCGCAAGATTTATTTTGAGTGAAGTTGGAATTGGACTCCGCCGAAACCTCACAATGACCTTCGCGGTCGTAATCACCGTTGCAATTTCATTGTCATTGCTTGGAATTGGATTGCTCTCCAATGCCCAGGTTCGAGTTATGAAGGATTATTGGTATGACAAGATCGAGGTTTCGGTTTACCTCTGTGGATCTTTGTCTGATTCACCATCTTGCTCTGGTGGAGTTGTCACCCCTGAGCAGCGCCTTGAAATTCAAAATGATTTAGAAGAGTTGCCGGTTGTTGAAACCGTTTACTACGAGTCACAGTCGGAGGCTTTTGAGCGATTCCAAGAGCGTTTTAAAGATTCCGCAATTTCACAAAATGTCACTGCAAGCCAATTGCCAGAGTCTTTCCGAGTTAAATTGAAGGATCCGACCCAGTTTGCTGTTGTGCAAAGTGCTTTTTCAGGGCGACCTGGAGTTGATGTAGTTCAAGATCAGAGATCTATTTTGGAAAAGTTCTTCCGCTTGCTTAACGTTTTGCGAGATGGTGCTTTAGCGATTGGCTTTGCAAGCGTTCTCACAGCAGCTTTGTTGATTAGCAATACTTTGAGAATTGCGGCCTTTAACAGGCGACGAGAAACCAATGTGATGAAGCTGGTTGGTGCGAGTTCATTCTCAATCCAATTACCGTTTATATTGGAAGGTGTTTTCTCAGCGATCCTAGGTTGGGGCTTTTCCGTAGGCCTTTTGTCGGGATTGAAATATGTAATTGATGACCGAATTGCGCCTCTGTTGACCTTTACAAATTTCTTTACATGGAACGATGTTTGGTTGGCTTCGGCATACTTGCTGGCAACTGGCGTTGCCGTCTCAACTTTGGCCTCAATTCTTACTTTGCGCAAGTATCTGAAAGTTTAGTTGACATCCCTAGCGTAGGGGCCAAGAATTTCTCGAGCTTTGTTCAACGAGCGGCATTACCTTGTTTATCTGGTGGGATGACCTCGTCGAGTCACATTAGCCACCTTTTTCACCTTGATTAAACACCGCATTCAGCTCTGAAGATAACCATGTTCTCATATAGCGATAACCGCGCCTGGCTCTATCGATGATCCTGTTTAACTGAATGGACTTGAGAAATTAGCTAAAATTGAGTTACCTTTGGTGTCAGGAGTTACTGGTTTACTATGGAAAATTTCGGAGCGATAGCTGATGTCGAAAGAGAGTAGTGGCCGAACAAGCGTGGGTAAGCAGCGTTCCAAATCCAAAAAGCCCTCAAAACCCAAATCCAAAGAGCTCTCGAGAACTAGGACCAAAACTGTAAACCCCAAAGCTAAAAGGGCGAGCCAAAAAAGAGCTAGCTCTCGAATCAGTTCAGATGCAGTCAAAAAAAAGCCGGCCGTGATTCGAGGCAACTCCAATGCTTTGGAGACGGCAACCTCTTTACAGTCACCAAGATTTTTAAGTTCTGCAGCTTCTGTAGGGACACTAAGCTCCGCGCAAACCACAGGCTCCGCGCAAACCACAGGCTCCGCGCAAACCACAGGCTCCGCGCAAACCACAGGATCCGCGCAAACCACAGGCTCCGCGCAAACCACAGGCTCCGCGCAAACCACAGGATCCGCGCAAGCTCCAGGTTCTTGGTCAGCGCCAAATTCTTTGAAGCTGCAGGGTGACGCTTCACCTTTTAAGTCAAAATTCCAACTTTTTGCCGCTAACCAACTCCGTCGTATTTCTATTTTAGCTATCTGCTCAATATTGCTTTTTGGAATCGGCGTTCAAGTAGGCAAAAGCAGTAATGGAAATTTAGTGGATGACGCAATTGACACAGTGATAGAAACAGGGGCTCAGGAGCTAGACCGAGAGCTGTTGGAAAGAGCGGCAATCTCTGGAGTTCTTAAAGCTACTGGTGATGAATGGGCGAATTACTTCCCGAGGAGTGCGCTAGAAGTTTTAAGAGAGCAGAACTCCAATACCTTTACCGGCATCGGAGTGTGGTTAACTAAAACGCGAAGTGGGCAGATAAAGATCTCCTCTATTCAAGATGATTCCCCTGCCGCGAAATCCGGAATTCTCCCCGGTGATCAAGTACTTGAGATAAGCGGAACAGATGTAAGAGGTGCCACACTTACCTCTGTAATTTCGATTATCCGCGGCAGCACAGGCAAAAGTATTGAAATTCTTGTAGCAAGAGGAGAGAAGAAAGTCCTTACATCTATCTCTGCCAAAAAAATCGTTGCTCGTTCAGTGGAAGCCAGTCAAATATCAGAAGGTGTCGCCCTTCTTGAAATCTCTAATTTTGTTCAGGGAACCACTCAAGAAGTAAAGAGCGCTCTGCAAAACTTAGATTTCAAGGCTGGAGTAATTATTGATTTGAGAAATAACCCTGGTGGTTTAATTGAAGAGGCTGTAGGGGTTTCCGAGTTGTTTATTAACCGAGGAGTGATTGTTTCATATCAAGTTAATGACACGGAGAGAGTATTTACTGCAAATAACGCGAAACCAATCCAGGTTCCAGTGGTAATTATTGTGAATAGAAATACTGCAAGTTCTGCTGAAATCGTGGCGGGTGCATTTCAGGATCGCAATAGAGGCGTTGTTGTAGGAGAGCGCTCTTATGGCAAAGGCTCGGTTCAAGAATTTGTCACCTTAGGTGATGGCTCAAGAATTGAATTAACCGTCGCACTTTTCAGAACTCCGAGTGGCAGGGCAATTGAAGAGTTTGGAATAACCCCCGATCTAGAGGTCACTGATTCCCAGGTGGGTGTTAAAGCTTTACAAGTGCTAGGCGGATTGGCCGCGCTTGTTTCCCAAAAATAAGCCGCATTAGGGTGTAAAGATGTCTTACCGAGTTTCGCAGCAACAAGCAGCCACTTAGAGGAAAATCTATTTACCTAAATTCGTAGAAATAGCTAGGCAAACAAAAATACTGGGGCAAACTCGATACCCTTGCCCCGTGGTCAAGGAGATAGGAAAGAAGTTAATCGCCCAGAATAAGAAGGGGCGCCATGACTATTTCATTGACGAGGTTTTTGAGGCGGGCTTGGTATTGATGGGTACCGAAGTAAAGTCTTTGCGAGCGGGCCGCGCGACTCTAACTGATGGGTATGCCGCAGTCGAAGATGGAGAACTTTGGTTGAGCGGAGTTCACATCCCTGAGTACAACGAGGGATCCTGGACCAATCATGAACCTAGACGAAAGCGAAAACTTCTCCTTAATCGCCGAGAAATTTCTAAATTGATTGGAAAATTAAAAGAGGGCGGAATCACTCTGATTCCACTTACTCTTTACTTTAAAGATGGAAAGGCAAAGGTTGAGCTTGGTCTTGCACGTGGAAAGAAAGCGCATGATAAGCGTGCAACTTTGATGGAGAAGCAAGCAAACCGAGAGGTAGACCGGGAACTTTCACGACGTACTTCCGGCAAGGGCGGTTCGTCACGTAGGGGTAGATACGAAGATTAGTTTTTGACAGTGAGCTAAGTCAGGCTTATTTTCGTGATTACGCTGGGAATAACTTGGTATTGAGGTTGGTTTGGCTTAACGTACAATTACCTTTCAGCTTCTAATCCACGTTAATCGCGGGGGTGAACGGTCTCGACTTCGATTGTTGAGCCAGGGGAAGCGGGCCGAGGAAGCCGGGATGATCTCGTTAACCACACAAACCCGTGCATATAAACAGACGCAGATAAAACTTCGTCTGATTACGATCTCGCTGCCTAAGCGAGCGCTGTAATCCGTTGCCCTGAGCTTGCTCTCGCCTCAGGATCCAACGTCGATAGAGAGCTTACTAACCGATAGCGTTGTGACTGTCGGAAAGGACATCTAACACAACTGAGTTCGTCGGTTACTTGTGTGCGTGAGAACCGGGACTGAGAAAGCGATTAGCACACTACGCCCGTAGAAGCCCTGTATCAGTGTCGAAGGACCCGGGTTCGATTCCCGGCACCTCCACCATTAGCAGTTCGAAATGCTTAACCATTAAGCCGACTCATTAATGGGGCGAGCTGGAACAAAGAACTCTTTGCCGGCAGGTGAGCTCCATTTGCAGGAGCCATCAGCAAAGCTCTCTAGTTTCCAGCCATCATGAGTTTTCATACGGTGATGACGACGGCAAAGCAAACCAAGATTTTTGGGAGATGTTTCCCCACCCTCTTCCCAGGGGATGGCATGGTCAATGTCTGAAACCCTTGCTGGCTGACTACAGCCGGGGAATCTGCAGGTTCGATCACGCGCGGTTAAAAAATCCACCAAAGGTTGGGGCGGAACATAACTCTCTCTTCCGAAACTAAGTAAGTTTCCGGTGCCGGGATCGGTAACAAACTTTCGCCATTTGGCATCGCTAGATAGATGACGAGCGATCGAGGCAGGAATCGGTCCATAGCCAGCTAGTTCTGCTGGATTGTCAGCGAGACCAAGAGCGGTTGGTAGATCCATGGTGATATTTATTGAAACTGGGCGACGATGGGGCTGATAATCATCAGAAATTCGGGCCAACAAATCGCCACAAATCTCAGTTAATGCATCCGCACGCTTCATCTCGATGTTGCGATTGTCCTTAGATTGGGGTTTATTAGAATCTTTAATTGAATTTCCCTTGCCTAATACTTCAATGTCGGAAGTTCCTTTGCCAAACACCTCATTTTTGGAAGTTCTTTTGGCGAATATTTCTTTGTCGGAATTTTCAGTGGTGTCCGCATCCTTGGCATTGGCAAAACCAGTGCTGGATTTGAGAGCACAATTCTTTGAATCTCTCATCGCAATCAACGAATTTATGGAGAGCATTACGGTCTGGGCATCTTCGATCGGTAATAAGGCAATGAGTGTGGCCATACCATCACCTTCGGAATACATTCGAACAGAGCGAGTATCACGGGCCGCAATAACCTGCTCCTCAAAACTTTCGGTAGTGGCTTGCGCAAATAGTGAACGTAACTTGCGACCAACCTGTGCAGGGGTATGGAACTCAGCATGAGATAGAGCCTTGTTTTCTATGCGCAATAGATCTTCAGTGGAAATACCGCGTTTAATGGCTTCGGAGGTTTCGCGAGCAATCAATGTTGCATGACCGGGGGAGATGTCACCATTTGCAAGTGCTTCACAGGTGGCTGGAAGATGATTAGTCAGCACTCGGGCGACATCGATGCGGACCTGCGCGGTGCTTGTAGATAGCCGCAAAGCGGTAGCCACATCCTCTCGCTCAGATTCATCAACACCCTCCCAAAGATCTTGACTCTCTGAAGGCTCAGATCCGGCTATAGCTAAAGTCGCTCGCTGGATAAGTGAGGTTAACCAGGAGTTCTGCTTTTCCAAAGCGGCCAAGTAATCGATTTTGCCTGAAGAGGTGAGCTTCTCTGGATTTATCCCAATCAAGTGACCCAGTGGTTCGTAGCCGCCAGGTTGATTAAGCAGCTCAATTAACTGCTCTTCGACCGGTTTTTCTAGGGATACTCGCATAGGAGAATTTTGGAATGTTGCACTGACAAAATTAAGGCTAAATAAGTTGAATCCGGAATACTGTGGAAAAGTATTAAAGCGCTTTCAGCGCACCAACTACCTTTGTCAGAGAAGCCTTTGCATCACCAAATAGCAAGGTTGTCTTTGGATCAAATAAAAGTTCATTTTCAATACCGGCAAAACCTGGGCGCATAGATCGCTTCAAGAAAATTACATTCCCCGCCTGCGCAACATCCAAAATTGGCATTCCGTAAATAGGACATCCTGGAGTGGTCTTGGCTGCAGGATTCACAACATCATTTGCACCAATAATCAAAGCCACATCTGTTTGTGGAAAGGTTGGATTCACTTCATCCATCTCTGAAAGCTGCTCATAGGGAACATTTGCCTCTGCCAATAAAACATTCATATGCCCTGGCATACGTCCAGCAACTGGATGAATGCCATATGCAACATCTACACCCTTTGCTGTTAACAAATCAGCTAATTCGCGAACAGTATGTTGGGCTTGCGCCACTGCTAATCCAAAACCTGGCACGATTACAACGCGACGGGCATAGTTCAACAAAATCGCAACATCATCAGGGGTTCCCGATTTAACCGGTCTAGTTTCAGATGCCGCGCCAGCTTCCTGGGGCTTCGCGGTAAATGCTCCGAATAATGTGCCAAATAG
>JBEAXZ010000056.1:0-6207 GCA_041159565.1 Actinomycetota bacterium
CGCATTTTTTGCTCCGCATATTTTTCCGCGTCAATTACCGTTGTTACTACATCATCAGGTTGGGCGAATGGAAAATCCTCCGCTTTATCAACGCCAAAGAACTGGTTACCCGTGCCTTTCATCGCCTCTATTCCCTGTTCAATAACGGATTTGGGAATAGTGTTCCAGTAGATCTTTTGGATCTCCCATCCTTTTGTCCGAGCTAACTCTGCAGCGCGCATAGCAACGCGGTGGGCCTGTATGTGATCGGGATGTCCGTATCCACCAATTTCATCGTAGGTAACCATTACCTGTGGCTTTACCTCAAGGATTATCTCCACTAGGTGCGCAGCGGCTTCATCTAAATCAGCATTCCAAAAATTATCGGAGCGCTTATTGGGTTCTGTGTCCATCATTCCGCTGTCTCTATATGTTTTGCGTGGCGCCCCTAAGAAGCGAAAATCTTTGACTCCCAATACCGCCATTGCATCAGCAAGTTCGCCTTCGCGATGTTTACCAAGTTTGTCCTCTTGATTACTAGCCAGGTGTGCCAGTTCTGGAACTAAAACCTCACCCTCTTCACCTCTCGTGCAGGTCACAAGCGTAACTTTCGTACCACGCTCAACATAGAGCGCCATCGTGGCACCGTTGTTGATGGTTTCATCATCGGGGTGAGCGTGTACCAGCAGAAGTCGAAGATTTTCCATGATGGGAACAAAGCGTACTGGTTTCTATTAGTTAATTCCCATTCAATCTCGTACGATGAAGCCGATGAGTACTTCTGAAAGATTAGATGGCCGCGCACGATTACCAAGGGATGAGCGGCGCGCCCTTCTGCTATCCGCCGCTCTTGAGGTTTTCACAGTCTCGGGCTTTCATGCTGCATCAATGGATGACATCGCAGATCGTGCAGAGGTTAGTAAGCCAGTTCTTTATCAACACTTTCCTTCGAAGCTAGATCTTTATTTAGCGGTCTTAGATCTCCATATTGATTCTCTGGTTTTTGCGATTCAGAAAGCAATTGCCTCTACCAAGGAAAACAAGAACCGCGTTAAAGCAACGGTTGATGCTTACTTTGGTTTTATTGATTCAGAAGGCGGAGCCTTCAGATTACTTTTTGAAAGTGATATGAATGTTGAACCCCAAGTTAGGCAACGGCTAAACCGCATGACTTATGACTGTGCCGCTGCAGTTAGCGCTGTCATTTCAATTGATACCGGCTTACCAAAAGAGGAATCGATGATGTTGGCTATTGGTCTGATCGGTTGCGTTCAGATAACTGCCCGTCACTGGCTAGAAAAAGATGGCAAAATCGATCGAGATAAGGCCTCGGCCATGGTCACCAATCTCATGTGGCGCGGTATATCTGGATTTCCGAAACAGAGTTAGTGCTTTAAATCGCGTAAATTTCACATAATCTTTAGGATGGGTCTATGACAACAAAGAAGAGTGCAGCCGGCAAAAGCGAGGGCGCCAAATCTGAGGTTCGCATCTCAGTTGCCGATCAAGTCCGAGAGTTAACCATTGAAACCGCAGCTGATCGTGAAGAGGTAGTTGCTTTGATTACCAAAGCATTAGATGCCGCTCAACCACTCATTCTCACAGACACTCGTGGCCGCCAATATGTTGTTCCAGCCAACAAGATTGGTTCAGTTGAAATTGGTGATATCTCTGAGCGTCGCGTCGGGTTTGCCGGCGCTTAAATCAAATTTAATTCCTCCAGCAAGGTGTAGGTGACCTCCCTATATTGTGCTGAAATCTCGCTGTGATTCGCGGTAGTTAAAAAGGATTTGCCAGAAGCTTGTGAATTATCAACCGTTTTATCTCTGGTCAATGAGGGCTCAAGAACTTCAAAATCCTCTGCTAAATACTCCGGAATCTCCAAACTCTCAGAGTTAAGCTGCATCGTAATTAATAGATGAGGTTTCTTCTGGAATCCACCGGCAATTACAAACTCTTTCGCGTGCAGTGCGCCTCGGATTGGCAAAATCTCAAGAGTAGTGGGGATAACCACTAAGTCAGCCAATTGAGCAAAATACTGCAAAAGGTGATCTGGAGCCGAAGCGGTATCGATTATTACCAAATCAAATTCCTTGGTTACTTCCCGGAATCTCTCCGGCGGCATTAGTTTTTCCAACTCGAAGTTACTTAGTCGAGAAGATGATGACAGTAATGCAACCCGCTCCCCCGTGCGAATTAAAGCTGTTTCCAGCGGGTACTCCTCAGATAAAAACTCCTTAGTTGTAACCCTAGGGTTTTCAATACCATTTATAAAGGTCAAAGCAGCATTGGGGTCTGCATCAATTATCAAAACCTTCTTTCCGTATTCAGTTGCAGCAACAGCAAATGCCAACGCAGATGTTGTTTTTCCCACTCCACCGGCTAGATTTGTTACAAGCATTAACTTCATGATGAGCTTTGATCCTTAACTCTCTCAATCTTGAAATTTTGAGGTTGTCTGAGTGATTCAGGAAGAAATAGCAGAGCCTTCCTCGTGGCCTTCAAAGCCAGATCTGTCGCATTGTCTTGGCCCGGAACAGTTGGCCAGCCATATAACTTTCGAGCCCATCGAGGTAACGCCGCTGCCGCCAATGAGGTAATTCCACCCCAAAGTGGCGCAATTGGGGTACCAAATCTTAGTAATGGTGGCAGAGGTGGCAATGCGATAAATAACGCAGCTCTCTTTGCATCATCGGATGCAGATAGCTTTGGCATTATTTCTTGGAAGTAGTTGTTCATCTCTTCTACAGATCTAGGAACTAACCCATTTTCTATTCCAACTAACTCTGCAAAGACAATCATTTCATCAACATAAAGATCTTGCTCCGTTTTTGAGAGATTCAATCCGGAGCGCAATGCAGTGTCTAGAAAAGCATCAACCATCGCCATGTGCACCCAAAGCAGTAACTCTGGTTCATCAACCTTTAGCATCTCATGAACTCTTCGAACTCGCTCAGCTAATTTATCTGCTTCGGACTTGCTGCCAAAGGTCAGAGTTCCAACATAATCACCGGTGCGTTGTAATCGACCCCAAGCATCCTCACGGAAATTGGAATGAGCCGCTACTCCAGCCATAGCTTTGGGATGGAGAGCCTGCTCTAGAAGTGCTCTAATTCCACCTACAAACATGGCGGTATCGGAGTGAACCCGCCAAGTTACGGAGTTTGAAGTGAAATATCCCTCGGTCACACCGAGAATAATTCCTTAATTCCTGTCATTAGCATCTCGAAAGCAATCGCCGCGGTTAAAAGTCCGGCTACCTTGGCAAGCAACATCACACCTGACTCTTTAATCAGGGAGACAACATGGGTGGAGAACATAAGAGTTAGCCCAATAATTAAATGCGCTCCAATAACAGCTAAAGACAGGGCCAGGGTCATGGAGGTGCTTTCCACCTCCTGAGCAAAAAGCATGATGGTAACTATTGCGCCTGGACCCGCGAGAAGTGGGGTTCCCAATGGAACTAGAGCCAGATTCTTCTTTACGTCCTCATCATCTTTGTGATCATTGCCCTTTAGCAACTCAAGTGACACCAAAAGCAATAGCAATCCACCAGCGCCTTTAAGGGCGGGCATTGAGATATCTAAATAACCCACAATAAACTGACCGAATAGTGCAAATAAAGTAATTACAAACAACGAGGTAGCAGCCGCTTGCCAGGCTAATAAGGTGCGCTCAGCACGGCTGCGATTTCCCAAAACCCCAAGAAAAATCGGAGTTGCTCCTGGCGGATCAAGAATTACAAGTAAGGTAACAAAAGCCTGCAACCCGAAGGTAATTGTTGTTACATCATTCATCTGCAGATAACCCTTCTGGCATTTGCTCTGGCTTCTAACGCCTCCCACTGCGCAGGATTTGTTGTGTTTTCAGCTAGTTGATTCATTTTACCTGTGCCGTGGTAATCGCTAGAGCCGGTGACAATTAAATCTCGTTCGATGGCAAGTCTTATCAACTCACTCTTTTCCAATTCAGAGTGATCACGATGATCCACTTCGACCCCATCTAAACCTGCGGCAATTAATTGGTCAAACAAATCCAGACTTATAGTTCTACCTCTTTGTGAGGCAAGTGGGTGTGCAATGATTGCGACTCCTCCAGCTGCCTTGATTAATTTGATGGCATCGATCGGAGATGGAGAGTAGTGATTTATGTAGTACTTAGATTTGTTGTGCAGCAAAGCGGCAAATGCTTCCTCTCTAGAAGCAACATGTCCACGCGCCACTAATGCATCAGCTAAATGAGGACGACCAAGCGTGGCATCATCTCTTTTTTGGGCATAAACCTCGGCCAAAGTGATCTCAATCCCAGCCTCATTTAACCTAGCAACTATCTTCTCCATGCGAGACAGTCTGTTCTCGCGGGTCTTTTCCAGCTCTTGAATCAAAGGTTGGTAATCCCCATCAAATAGAAGACCCAACATGTGAATGCTGATGCCATTCTCATCCTGGCAGGAGATTTCCGAACCCAATACCAGCTGCATGCTGGAGTTTGAAGGGTGATTAAGTAACGCCGATGAGGCTTCAGCCCAACCACGTATCGTGTCATGATCGGTAAGTGCAAGCACATCAATTCTCTTGTTGATTGCCTTATCAATTAACTGCGATGGAGAATCAGTTCCATCGCTGGCATTGGTGTGGGTATGTAGATCAATCAACACGTGAGCAAGGCTACCGCTTATCCTCTGCTTTACTTCGCAATACGAACATTCCGCAACCGATCAACAAAAGAACAAGGCCAGGAATTGTTCCTGCGGGTGGTAATTGATCCAGCCACCAAAAAGCCAACAGTGCACCAACCGGAACTTCGAAAAACACGATCAGAGATACCACAGCTGGAGAAACCCGCTTTAAAACCAAGTTGAACATCGTGTGTCCCAAAATCTGAGCACCACCAATTAGAGCAAGTAGTAGCCACCACTCTCTTGCCGAAAAGCTGATCAACTCTGTGCTTGAAAAGATTGCAATCGGAAAAGTTGTTGCGGCACAAACAAAATAGCAGATTGAGGTGTATGTGGATGTGGTGAGTTGACGCTGTGCTTTCGCTCCCAACATGACATACAGCGCAGCTAAAGCAGCACAGGCAATAGCCGCTAAATCTCCCAGAAAAGCTCGCCTTGATATTTGAAAATCAACACCAGTGATAATTAATACGCCAACAAAACTGATTACCATTCCTAGCCACGCTTGGCGCGGGATGTGACCTCCGGTTCGCTTTACAAAATACGCAGCAAAAATCGGTTGTAATGCGGTTAGAGCGGTTCCTGCCGCAACGCTAGTGAAACGCATAGCGATAAAGAAACCTATGAAGTGAAAGGCAAGCACAACACCGGCTAGGGCAGACCACTTAATAGCCTCACGATTTTTGACATCACTCCACTCTGCTTTTCGTAAAGCAAATGGCAGCATCAAAAGTGATCCACCTAAATTGCGCCAAAAGATTAGGGCCAAAATTGGCATGGTACTTAGGGCAATAACTGGCCCCGAAGTCCCTATTCCGATAATTCCCAAAATTAATAGTGGGATATCGCGGCCAACCGGAAGTTGAGTATGGAAATTACTCGAAAGAGATTTTCCCGAATTCGAGGTGGTCATGGCACAAACCTACTATCGGCTAGCCTTTACCCATGGAGGTACCTGATGCGCCAAGCAGAGTTAACACGGATATTTCTGGCCAAGCTGGCTGGTACTCCAGTATTTGATCCCAACGCTGAAAGAGTCGGCAAGATTCGTGATGCCGTTGCATCTATCAGACAGGACAACCTCGCGCCGCGAATTCTCGGATTCATTGTTGAAGTTCCCCAACGTCGCAAGATTTTTATTCCTATCACACGCATCACCTCAATTGATGATGGTGGGGTATTTATTACCGGGTCTTTAAATATTCGCAGATATCAGAAACGTCATGGCGAATTGCTATTGCTAGAAACTTTCTTGGATCACCCCTCACGTTTACTCGAATCTGGCAAAACTGTGGTTATCGAAGATATTGGCATGGAGCGTAAAGAAAACAAAGATTGGTATGCCTCCTATATTCATGTCTTGAAGCGAGCTGGAACCTTCCGTCGCGGTACCAGTACCACTGTTAATTGGTCTGATGTCGAATTTGATTCCGCGCATCACGCAGTTAATTTGGCGGCGGTCGAAGAGGATATAAATCTATTGCCAGCGCAAGAGGTAGCAGCCGCACTTCATGAGTTGGATGTTGAGCGTCAGACTGAAATCGCTCGCA
>JBEAXZ010000057.1:0-6146 GCA_041159565.1 Actinomycetota bacterium
GCCATCGGGGGAGTAGACAGCGCTAGTGCGGGCCTCGCGGGTGGGGGCTACGCAATCAAAGGTATCTGCTCCGTTTTCAACTCCGGCAAATAAATCAGCGGGTTCGCCAATGCCAAGTAAGTGGCGAGGTTTATTAACCGGCAACTCCTCTGCCATCCAACTAACAATGGTGCCCAGAATTGATTTATCTAAAGCACCCCCCATCCCAAATCCATCGAATGAGATTCCAGAGGATTCCATGGCACCTAAATCACGAGAAGCTTTGCGTCGTAAATCTTCAAATTGCGCACCTTGGAGAACACCAAATAAAGCTTGATAGGGCTTATCTTTTCGCTCATCGGTTAATCGCTTGTGTTCATCAAGACAGCGCAAGGCCCAGAGCCTGGTGCGTTCTAGAGATCGCTCTTGATACTTACGGGTGTTGTGCAGGGTAGTCAACTCATCAAATGCAAACATGATGTCAGCCCCAATTTTGTGCTGCACTTGCATAGAAATCTCTGGGGTAAATCTATGCATCGAGCCATCTAGATGAGATTTAAAGGTAACGCCCTCATCATCCACATGGGCTAGACGTTCTCGTTTTTCTGCTATCACTTCATCAGAGTTGAATGAGTCGCCATTCATGTCAATTACTTTTTTGAAGCCAACGCCAAGAGACATAACTTGAAATCCACCGCTATCGGTAAAGGTGGGCTTATCCCAATTCATAAACTTTGATAATCCACCGGCTTCATCCAAAATGTCTGGCCCGGGCTGTAGATATAAGTGATAAGCGTTAGATAAAACAGCTTGAGCTCCAACCTGTTCAACCGATTCTGGAAGCGCGGATTTAACAGTGGCTTTTGTTCCAACAGGAATAAAAGCTGGGGTTTGAATCACCCCATGAGGTGTAGTTATTTCACCTGATCTGCCTTGAAAGCCAGGGATAGTTTTATTTACCTCAAATGAAAAACCCACGGCCCACATTGAACTAGTTAATACGGGCACAGGCAATTAATGAGGGTTATTGGGCTATGGTTTCGCGGTGAAGTGGCGTAAACCCAAAAAGGAAAAATCAGCTCCTTTGGGCCGAAATTATTGGCGACTCTGGAGTGCGCATGCCACAGCTAATTTAGGTGATGGTGTTGCCAGCATCGCTTATCCCTGGCTGGCCTCTGCGGTTACTCGGTCTCCATTATTGATTGCTTTGGTTGCAGTGGCTTCCAGATTGCCATGGTTAGTTTTCACTTTACCGGCTGGTGTAATTACCGATCGATTTGATAAGCGCAAGATTATTGTCGCAATGGATATCGCCCGCGGATTCTTAGCATTGCTGGTTGCTATTACCGTAATGAGCCAATCCAGCAAACTTCCAGAGCTCGATCAAGTCGGGTCCATCCAGGATCTACAAACTAACTGGTTCCTTTATCTTGTGCTGGTTGTGACAGCCTTGTTGTTTGGTTGTGCTGAAGTTTTGAGGGATAACTCCGCCCAAACCCTGCTGCCATCAGTCGTAGAGGAAAAGCAACTAGAGAGTGCCAATGGCAAGCTTTGGTCGGTTGAATTTGTAATGAACGCCTTTGCTGGACCACCTTTGGGAAGCTTCTTACTTGGAGTGGCGATATTTCTACCTTTTTATTTTGACGCAACAACATTTTTTATCTCTGCTGCTTTGATTGCCACACTGATTCCGAGCATGAAGAAAATTGAGGTTGAAAAGAAATCAGAGAAAATTAACTTCCGAGCTGAAATCAAAGAAGGTTTTGGTTGGTTATGGCGGCACGAGCTATTACGTCCAATGGCGATTATTCTAGGAATTCTTAATGGTATAGGTGCATTGACTGCAGCCGTCTTTATTCTTTTCGCGCAAGAGGTTTTGCAAACCTCCGTTTTGGTTTTTGCGATTCTCGGAACTGCTGGCGCTGTCGGTGGAACCCTCGGCGGAATTCTCGGACCCAAGATCTCAGCAAAGTTGGGAAGTGGACCTTCTCTTTATTTAACTCTGCTTTCTGGGCCAATTGTTAGTTTAATTATCGGTATCTCTTCGAGTTGGCAGCTGTTCTGGTTTTTATCTGCAATCTCCACAGTATTTGCTGTACTTTGGAATGTAATTACAGTTTCGTTGCGGCAAAGCATTATTCCGACCGAACTACTTGGTCGTGTAAATAGTGTTTATCGTTTCTTTGCCTGGGGAAGCATGCCCATCGGGACTTTGCTCGGAGGAGCCCTGGTGGATCTAGTTGAGTTGACGGGCAATAGAGAGCTGGCTCTACGGACCCCATACTTCATCGCTGCTGCCTTGGGCTTGGTGCTTTTCTTCTTTGCCGCCCCTAAGTTGACCACTGAGAAAATAGAGAAGGCCCGCACAGAAGGCCGAAAATAACCCCTAAACCCGCCTTTTCGTGCTCTGCGTAACGAAAGTTAACAATCAGGCATATTGAAAAAATACGCATAAATAGGGCAGACTCTCGCCACCCTAAGGACCGGGGTGTGGGGGAAGTCGACTTCTCATACCTATGTCCTTAATTTCTATCACTAGGAGAAGAAATGAAAGTAACTCGTATTGCCAAGGTAGCAATCGCTACTGCAGCGGCTGCGGGACTTGCTGTCGGAACGCTGGCTCCAGCTAACGCGGCAACTCGCTCCACTGTAGTTCTTGTTACCAGCAATCAGCTAACTGGCTTGAACCCAAGCGTTGTAAATATGAACCTCACCTTCAACAGTGAAGTTGCATATATGCAGGGCTTTGGATTCAACTACTACGACAACTCACCAAAGCTTGTTGATAACAAGATCTTTGGTTCATACAAGATCGTAAGCCAGAATCCATTTAAAGTTCAGTACACAGTAAACAAGGGCAAGGTATGGTCAGATGGAACACCAATCACCGGTGTTGATCTACTTCTATCTCACGTAATCTGCTCAAGCTCATACTCATTCACCGCAAAACTCGGTGATCCAACAGACAACGAAGTAGCTCCAGCGTTCAACGCGCTCTGCTACGGCGGTGTTTACGATGAGCACCATGTTGGTCTTCCAACACTTTCAGCTGACAAGATGTCAGTAACCATCGAATACGATGCAAAGATTCCAGATTGGCAGATTTATGGACCTGGTCCATCACCTGTCCATACATTGGTTCACATGGCAGAAGGCAAGACCAAGCTTCAGAGCGTTGCTGCAAACAATGCAGCACGTGCGAAGTTTGAGAAGGCTTTCTATAGCTATAACACCAAGTTGATGAAGGCTGCTGGAGATATTTGGTCCAAGGCCTACAACATCAACACCGTAAACAAGTCAACCAACCCACTTCTTACAGTTGGCAACGGTGCATACATTCTTACCTCAGCCATCCCTGGCCAGAGCGCGACATTGACTCTTAACAAGAGACATGCAACAAACCCATCAGGTCCAAAGACCAATGGTATTAAGACTGTGGTTTTCCGCATCATTGGTGATGGAACAGCTGCAGCTCAAGCGCTACGTAACCAGGAAGTAGATATTTACCAGGGCCAGCCAACAGCTGACTCGGTAAACCTTCTTTCTGCAATCCCAACCGCCAAGATTATTGGTGGAGATCAGGCTGTTTATGAGCACATCGATCTACGCGTTGGCACAGCCAGCGGTGTTGATGAGCCTTACACAGGTCCGTTCGCAGGCATGAGCCAAAAGGCTGTTGACCTACGTACCGCTTTCTTGATGGCTTACCCACGTGATGAAATCGTAGATAAGTTGATCAAGCCAATTAACTCCAAGGCGGTTCGCATGGACTCACTATTGATTTTCCCAAGTGAGCCAGGTTATGCCGACATGATTAAGCAGTCCGGTGTTGCTAAGTACACCAAGGGCTCACAATCAGATCGCGAAAAGGAAGCGCTAGCGCTAGTTCGCAAGCACTCCGCGACTGATGTCAAGGTAAACCTTCTATGGGGAACACCTTCTAACGCTCGTCGTGCAGCCTCTGCACAGATCGTTAAGGCTGCTCTTGGACGCGCTGGCTTTGATGTCAACGCACCAGGTGTAGTTGCATGGTCCAGCCAGCTTGATTCAAGCGCATGGGATGCAGAGTTCTTCGCTTGGGTTAAGTCTGCTGTAACTCAGAAAGGCAACGCAGACCTATTCTGCTCTGATTGCGGAAACATGCTCCTTGGTTACAGCAACAAGGCTGTTGATGCAGCAGGCAAGAGACTCGGTGCAACACTTCTTTCCGAGAAGCAAAAGTTTGACCAATACCTAATCATCGAAAAAGAATTGATGAAGGATGCGGTCTCACTTCCAATCTTCCAGCACCCTGGCGTAACTGCGGTCAACAAGAAGCTGCAGAACGTCAAGCCAAACCCATTGTCACCACAGCTAGTGTGGAACTACTGGGAGTGGAAGTACTCAAACTAAGGCATAAGCCTTAATTTGAATGGTTGCTCCCGCGCGGAGCAGCTCAAATAGCAGTAAATTAAGTGGCACCTGGGTAAAATTCCTCAGGTGCCACTTAATCCATGTAGATAAAGTTGCAACTTGAGATTCAAAAGGTTCAAATAAAGGAGTAGAGAATGCTGGCTTATGTGATTCGGCGACTAGGTGCCTTAGTCGTGATTCTCTTCGGCTCTAGTTTCTTGCTCTACAACCTATCCGCGATTTCAACCGATCCGCTCGCCGAATTGCGCTTGAGCGATGCACCAAATAAAGAACAGCTGATTTTAAACTTAACCCGCGAACTACGCCTGGATCTCCCACCACCACTTCGGTACTTCATCTGGCTGCGTGGAGTTTTAGGAATATTTGTTGGAAATCCAAACTTTGGCTTAACTCGTGAACAAGAGCCTGTGGTTGATGCGATTATGGGAGCTATTCCAACCACTATTCGCTTGGTATTTGTTGCGACTATTGTTGCAATTGTTCTAGGTATTGCGCTTGGAATTACCTCGGCGCTTCGTCAGTACACCCGTTTTGATTACGGAATGACCTTCTTTGCTTTCTTGCTCTTCTCGTTGCCAATTTTCTGGGTAGCGGTCTTGTTGAAGCAGTACCTCGCGATTGATTTCAATGACTTTCTAGTCACGGCAAAGATATCGCCACCCTGGATTATTGGATTAAGTATTGCAGCAGGGTTTTTCTGGGCTGCGATTATCAGCGGCACGCGTAAGCGAGTGACTTTGATATTTGTTGGAGTCTTCATTGCGAACTCCATATTCCTCAGCTTGCTTAGCGCTTCAGAATGGTTCTCTTATCCTCGTTTGGGACCTATCGCGATTGCGGTTTTGGGTGTCGGAATCGCTTATGGAGTTACCTATTTGTCGGTTGGCTTGTCTGATAAGAACGCGCTAAAAACGACATTGCTAATGGCTGCGGTAGGAACCATTTCATATTTCCCAGCTCAAGCGGTTTTAAACTCTAACCGTCCAAGATTGGGCATGTTGGCGATGTTTGTAGTTTTGGTACTGGTTTCAATCGCTGGTGCCTGGCTCTTTGCTCGAGTGGATCGCGGTCCGGTAATTCGAACCAGCATCATCACATCCACACTTATAGGTTTGCTAATTTTGCTGGATCGAATGATGCAGGCTTGGCGTCCATATGTCGAAAGCGATGATGTTAATTATCGCCCTGTCGCAACAATTGGACAATCCCGGGTTTGGTTGACGGAGGTGCCTTTCTGGGTGAGGGTCTTGGATTTTGCAATGCATCTAATACTCCCTACCTTGGCTCTGACTTTGATTTCATTTGCTGGATACATCCGTTTCTCACGCGGTACTTTGCTTGATGTTCTAAATCAGGATTACATCAGAACTGCAAGAGCCAAGGGTTTGACCGAACGTACCGTCATTATGCGTCACGCTTTCCGTAACACAATGATCCCTCTAACCACAATCATGGTGGGAGATATAGCGGGAATCGTTGGTGGTGCGATTATTACTGAGAGAGTTTTTGCTTGGCAGGGAATGGGAACCTTATTTAACAAGGCGATCAACACCTTTGATCTCAACCTCTTAATGGGGGTTATCTTATTCCTTTCAACATTGGCAATTTTGGCCAACTTAGTGGCAGACCTTTTGTACTCGGTGCTTGATCCTAGAATCCGCGTAGGAGCTGGTAAATAATGGCGCGTAATAAAAAAGAAGTAGAGATCGTAAATGAGGCAAATGAAAACGCCATTGCCAACAAGGAGACAGAGG
>JBEAXZ010000058.1:0-6113 GCA_041159565.1 Actinomycetota bacterium
TCCTTATTCACTCCTGTTAGATCTGCGGTGCTGCACCAACGTGCAGCATCAGCGGGATTAATTGTTGGAACTGGATCTGGAATTGGGAATGGCTCTGTGCCACCGATATTTGTTGGTGGTAGGAAATCTAATTTTGGTTGACCTTTAAGTGCGACTTTCATATAGGCGTTCCAGATACGTGCTGGGAAGCTGCCGCCGGTTACCGATGTTAAACCGCCAATACCGTTAAGTGATTGGGTGGCATCGTCACGATAAAACGCAATTGAGGTAGCAAGTTGTGGTGTGTAACCACTAAACCAAGCAGAAGCATTTGATTGTGAAGTTCCGGTTTTTCCTGCAGCTGGTCTACCAAAGCCACGCAAAGCAGAGGCTGCGGTACCAGAACGCACAACCTCACCAAGTGCGTAATTAAGATCGGCCATTACAGATTCATCAAATACCTGTTCGTTTTCGATGCGGGCTTGGTAGAGAATTCCTTTGTTTGGTCCTAGAACCTCTTTGACCATAAATGGTTTTGAGCGCACACCATTAGCGGCAAATGTGGCGTAAGAGTTGGCGACATCAATTACCCGTGGGCTTGGTACACCAAGTACAACAGATGGTGATGGCACCATCGCAACTGATTCTGGAATACCTGCACGACGAGCAACCTCAATAACTTTATCTACCCCGACTTTGATACCAAGTGGTACATAAACAGTATTGATTGAAGAGGCGCTAGCGCGTAGTAAGGAGATGTCCCCAAAGGATTTGTTACCGTAATTAGAGACCTCGTAAGGGCGGCCATTGAAATCATCAAAAATTAATGGGCCGTTTCCATTCCAAACACTGTTTAAAGAGATTCCTTGTTCAAGGGCAGCAATTAGGGCAAATGGTTTGAAGGTTGAACCAGCTTGGGTAATTCCCTGAGTGGCATCATTTAATTGCCGCTCTAAATAATCCTTGCCGCCATACATCGCAACGACTTCACCAGTGCCAGGGCGTATGGAGATCAAACCGATATGCAGGTTGTCTGGGGCTTTCTTTGGGGCTTGCGCAAAGACCGCTGCTTCAGCAGCGAGTTGAGCATCTTTTTCTAGAGTGGTTCTAACAATTAAGCCACCGATTAGTAGCTGCTCATCAGGAAAGCCCAGTGCGTTTAGCTCTTTGCGTACCGCTTCAATTAGATGACCCTTATTTCCGGCGAGCTGTCCAGTGGAAAGTCTTGGTCTGATGCTGGGGAGTTTCTCTTTAAACCTCTCTGCATCCTCTTTCTCTAACCAACCTTCGCTGACCATATTATTCAAAACATATTTGTAGCGGGCCTCTAGACGTTCCTTGTTACCTTCTCGATATTCAGGATCGTAATAACCAGGTGAGCGCAAAATTGAAGCTAGGACTGCGGTCTGTGGAATATTTAGTTGATCAACGCCGCGGCCAAAGTAAACCTGGGATGCGGTTTCAACTCCGTAAGCGGCGCGACCAAAGTAAATAGTATTCAAGTAATTTTCTAAGATCTGATCTTTGGATAATTGATTCTCTAATTTAATAGCAATTATCAACTCGATAATCTTGCGTTGAATGGTGCGATCAGCGGTAAGAAAAGCGGTCTTTGCATACTGCTGTGTGATTGTCGAGCCACCTTGCAAACCTCTACCAAGTGCGGTGTTAATTGCACCGCGCAAAATTGCAATTGGATTAAAGGCGCCTTGGGAGTAAAAGTTTTTATCTTCGGCTGCTAAAACCGCATGACGTAAATCAAGTGGGATTCTCGCAAGTGGCAAGCTGGTGCGGTTTTGAGCACCGATACGTCCCACCTCATCACCATCGGCATATTGAATGATGGTGGCTTGTGAATTCACATATTCATTTGGATCTGGAATATCGGTGGTGAAGTAAGCGATGGTGAATGCTGTGGCACCAATTAGAAAGAAGAAGCCACCAACTTTGAGCAGAAGGCGTGCGCCTCTGGTTTTCAGCCACTCCATAAGTAAAGGGTATCTTGATTAAAGGGTCTTAACTTTGCGCGGCGGCTTACGGTCTTTGCCATCGCCCAACAGATAGGAGGCGGTGAGGTGATTCCAGCCGCAACCTAAACAAACCTCAACAACATAAACCCGAAACTCTCCATACTCTGATTGCATCTCTTCTAACTCGGCGTTGGTCTTGATGCGACCTGAGTATTGGCCGAGTTGATCACCAAATGTGTACTGGAGTTCAGTGACCTTATCTTTGCGGCACATTGGACAGTCACGGTCGGTGAGTTCGCCATGGTGTTTGGCAGCGCGACGCAGATAAGGGTCGGCATCACATGCATCTGAGGTGGTGTTAAGTCCGCGGTAAATGCTGGCGATTGTCGCGCGCTTTTTTAGCGCGAAATCAACATAGGCGCGTTTGGACCACATGGGTGAAGGATAAAGCTAAAAACTTAACTACGCTTTCCATGTGAATTTTAGGCAGGCTCTAAGGGAAACCGCAGTAGGGCGGTTGCTCGCAGTTCGTTGGATGGGTCAATTAACCGATGGCATCTTTCAATCTGCACTAGCCTCTTTTGTTTTATTCTCGCCGGAGCGCCAACCTGATGCAAAATCGGCAGCCGTGGCATTTGCTGTGGTGTTGTTGCCTTACTCATTAGTGGGGCCTTTTGTTGGAACCATCTTGGATCGGGTTTCTAGACAACGGGTAATTCTTTTCTCTAATTTATTTAGAGCATTCACCTTGATATTTATCGCAGGGCTAGTTCGTAATGGTGCAACCGGTATCGAGTTAACTTTTTTTGTTTTGCTCGCATTTGGTGTGAACCGTTTGATATTGGCGGGATTGTCCGCTGGTTTGCCATTGTTGATTGATCTATCTGGAACACAAGGTAGAAACAATTTAGTTTCCATTAACGCCACAGCGGTTACTGGTGGAACGGTTTTTGTAGTGCTGGGTGGTGGAATCGGAATTGGTTTGCGTGGCCTTCTAGAAGGTCAGATGAACGCCAACCAAGCAGATGGAATTTTGATAACTCTGGCTGCGGCCTGTTTCTTTGTTGCGGGGTTGCTTGCGCTGCGTATAAAAAAGGAGCAGTTGGGACCTTTGCCGCATGAGGTTAAAAAGCAGAGTATTGGTGCGGCGTATCAAGAGATGGTGGCGGGTGCGAAGTTTCTCTATCAAATCAGGGATTGCTTCCTTGGCATAACAGCCACCGCGGTACAACGTGGTGGTTTAACGGCGCTGACTTTGATGGCGCTGTTGCTAAATCGCAACACCTTCAATGATCCAGCAAATCCCGAGAGTGGATTGGCAGGTTTTGCCTTTGCCATAACTATTGCTGGAATTGGTATAACTATTGGTGCGGTGATTGCACCTTTTGGGGTGCAGCGCTTTGGTAGACATGCCTGGATCCGTTATTCATTGTTTGCAAGTGCGGTGCTACCAATCGCATTGGCCTTTGAACAAAATGAGTTTTTCTTAGTAGCAACTGGATTCTTTACCGGTATGGCGGGACAGGGTGTAAAGGTTACTAATGATGCTTTGGTGCAATCCAAGATTGCTGATGAGTATCGCGGTCGAGTGTTTGCGGTTTACGATGTTATGGTTAATGCCGGAATTGTTAGTGGTGCGATTATTGCTGCATTTGTTTTGCCGGGTGATGGAGTATCGGCGGTATTACCAACTCTTATTGCAGTAAGTTATGTGATGGTCGCTTTAGTTTTGCTAAGACCAAAACAATTTAACTCTGATTTTTAGCCCACCAATCTCGTAGCTCTTGCTCGGCGCGCTCAGTACCGAGTGGTCCATGCTCAAGACGAAGTTCGAGAAGATACTCATAAGCCTTGCCAATTATTGGTCCGGCTGGAACACCAAGTAGTTGCATGATGGCATGACCATCTAGATCAGGTCTGATCTTTAGTAACTCTTCCTGCTCCATAAGTGTTTGAATCCGATTTTCTAAATCATCGTAGTGTCTCGCTAACCGCTCTGCTTTCTTAACATTTCGAGTGGTGCAATCGGCGCGGGTTAATACATGGAGATGGGTTAATAAATCACCAGCATCACGGACATAGCGGCGCACCGCAGAATCGGTCCAAGCTCCATCGCCATAACCATGAAAACGTAGGTGTAAAAACACCAACTGGGAGACCTCTTCAACTATGTGATGATCAAAACGCAGCTTTTTTAACCGCTCTTTGGTTAAACGGGCACCGACTACCTCGTGGTGGTGAAATGAAACCCCACCACCAGGAATTAAGGCTCTGGTCTTTGGTTTACCGATGTCATGCAATAAAGCAGCTAGCCTGGAAACTAAATTCTTTCCACCCAACCGGTGTTCGAGAGAAATGGATTGCTCCAGAACAGTAAGGCTGTGCTCATAAACATCCTTGTGGTGATGGTGTTCATCTATCTCCAGCCGCAGCTTTGGAATCTCCGGTAAAAACTTCTCGCACAGCCCAGTATCAACCAGAATTGTTATTCCAGTGCGTGGATTATCAGAGAGTAAGGTTTTTACAAACTCATCACGGATGCGCTCGGCAGAGATAATGGATAGGCGATCGGCCATCTCCTTCATGGCGTTCAAAACATCATCTTCAATAGAAAAATTTAATTGTGCAGCAAAACGCGCAGCGCGCAACATGCGAAGTGGGTCATCAGAAAAAGAGATTTCAGGTTTGGTGGGGGTGCGCAAAACTTTACGCAGCAAATCATTTACCCCATTGTGTGGATCAATAAACTCTGGCTGCTCAGTAGTTAACTCGATTGCCATCGCATTTACGGTGAAGTCACGACGCAACAAATCACCTTGAATATTGTCACCAAAGTTAACCTCAGGTTTACGAGAATCTACTTCATAACTATCGGCGCGATAAGTTGTTACTTCAAAAGTTATTTCAGATTTCTTGGCACCGATAGTGCCGAATTTAATTCCAACATCCCAAATATCATCCGCCCATTTTTTTAAAATCTTTTTTGTATCTTCCGGAAGAGCATCGGTTGTGAAATCTAAATCATTTCCGAGACGATTTAATAAAGCGTCACGAACCGGACCGCCAACTAGTGCGAGACGGAAACCATTTGCTTTGAACTGCGCCGCGAGATCAAAGGCGAGCGGGGCGCGCTCACGCAAAGCTGAGATAGCGATCTCACTAGCCGCAGAGTGTGGGGTTTCCATATGAGCCTAAGGTTACCGACCAGCTTCCAACAGTAGGCTTACCTTTATGACCCCGGCACCTAGTGCGGGCGGCGAAGAAGTTAAGAAAAAACGGAGGCGCAAGCGTTCCCGTTCTAAATCTTCACAACGCTCACACCCAAATACACAACAGAAAAAACCGGCGCGGCAGAGCTATGCCCGCAGAGTTGATGAGGTGAGCGCTGGTGGTTTGGTGGTTGATGCATCTGGAACTAAAGGATTATTGATTGGTCGCATCGATGCCAAAGATGCAAAGCGGGAAAGATTGTTGTGGTCACTACCTAAAGGCCATATTGAAGAGGGTGAAACTCCAGAGCAGGCCGCTGTGCGTGAGGTTTTGGAGGAGACGGGGATTGAAAGTCAGATTGAAAAATCACTTGGGGTGATTGATTTCTGGTTTATGGCCTCTGGCAAGAGAATTCACAAAACAGTTCATCACTTCTTATTCAAAGAGGTGGGTGGCAAGATCGCGCCACAGGTCTCTGAGGTTGATGATGTGCGTTGGTTTCCATTGGATGAAATTGTCAGCAAGTTGGCGTATCCCGATGAAAAGAAGTTGATCGCAAGATCTAAGGAGTTGTTGTCATGAGACGACTGCTTAGTATTTTTGTCACAGCTTTATTTATCGCTCTTGGAATGCCGGCGGTACATGCAAGCACTTTAATTACTTTAAGTGCGCCTACAAGTAGATTAGCTGATGGCAGATTTATAAATAACAATCTGGCTTTATCGCTTTCACCAGATGGTGAGTTTGGTGGCTTGTTTCTAAACACCGGCAGTGGTGTGCGCACCTGGTTAATTGATCCAGCTTTTATTGAAGAGGTTTTAGATTTAGCTGATGGTTATGTTTATTTGGATGCGGAAGGTGAAGAGGTAACGGTCGAGAGTTTTGACATCGCACAACAATGGTTCAATCTTTTAATGTTGCGAAGCCGTGGTGATCGGATAGTGGCGATTACTT
>JBEAXZ010000059.1:0-6024 GCA_041159565.1 Actinomycetota bacterium
AAGTTCTTTAGATCAATCTCTAGAGTTTTTAAGTTTCGCGAGTTAACCCCAATAATATCAGGACCTATCCCTATAGCTCTTTCCAACTCTGATTGATCATGCACTTCGACCAAAACCTTCATCCCTAACTCGTTAGCTAAGGTGTACAAATCTCTAAGTTGGTAATCATCCAAGGCGGCCACAATTAATAAGAGTAGATCTGCACCATAAGCTCGACTCTCCTTAACCAGATACTCATTCACAATAAAGTCTTTACGTAATACGGGAAGTTGAATTTCACCTCGAACCTGAAGTAAATCCTTTAGCGAGCCACCAAAACGTCTTTGCTCGGTCAGAACGCTAACCACCGAAGCCCCAGCCGATTCATATCTCCTGGCTAGAGTGGCGGGCTCTGGAATTTCAGCTAGAGCACCCTTGCTAGGTGATGATCTTTTCACTTCAGCTATTACGGATAAGGGATTTCGACGCAATGACACCAATGGATCTCTAACATTTGGTGCCGCACTTAGTGCTTCATCCAATTGTGAATTTGAGAGTTTTCGAGTTTCTAAATCCGCTAGGACTCCTTCAATAATCGAACTCAATACACTCATGGTTAATTATTTCTCTCGAGCTGGTTAGCCATGGAGATGGCGGTTAAAACCGCTGCCGCTTTGTTCAAACACTCTTCATCTTCACTACTCGGATTTGAATCAGCGACGATTCCAGCACCAGCCTGTACGTAAGCTTTGCCATCTTTTATTACCGCGGTTCTAATGGCGATACAGGTATCTAGATTGCCAACAAAATCTACATAACCAATCGCCCCACCATAAATTCCCCGACGTGTTGGTTCATGCTCTTCGATAATCTCCATCGCCCTTGGCTTTGGCGCACCTGACAATGTTCCAGCTGGAAAGACCGCATACAATGCCTCTACCGGAGAGTGCTTTTGCGCTAACGATCCTGTGACAGTCGAAACAATATGCATTACATGTGAGTATCTTTCAATTTGCATAAACTCAACCACATTTACCGTACCTGGATCACAGACCCGTCCTAAATCATTCCTTCCCAAATCAACCAACATCAAGTGTTCAGCACGCTCTTTGGGATCCGCCAGTAACGCCTCACCCAGTCTAAGATCCTCTTCTGGGTTTGAAGAGCGTTTTCGAGTGCCAGCGATGGGATGAACCATTACCTCGCGCTCATTAACCTTAACCAGCGCCTCTGGACTCGAACCTACGATATTTAACCCATCGGCAAATCTAAAGAGATACATGTAAGGACTCGGATTCCTTAATCTAAGCATCCGATAAACATCTAAAGCATCGGCCGCACACTCCATTGTGAAACGTTGAGATAGAACTACTTGGAACGCCTCGCCAGATTTAATCTCTTCCTTAATAGAAGCAATGTGCTCTTTGTAGGTGGAACTTTCCATACTGCGAGCGAAATTTAACTCTGGGACCACAGGTAATTGCATAACAGAACTCTTGGTATCTGAATTAAGTGCGGTCTGCATTACCTCTAACCGTGACAAAGCCGACTCATATGCCTGATCCACCCGGGCATCGGAGCCATCCCAATTTATTGCGTTGGCAATTAAGGTTACTGTGCCTTGCAAATGATCATAAACTGCCAGATCTGTTGTCAGCATGAAAGCTATCTCGGGAAGTTGCAGTTCATCTGTTGCTAATTGTGGAAGTTTCTCTAACCGACGCACTGCGTCATAGCCCATATAACCAACTAAGCCACCAGTTAATGGCGGTAGACCAGAGATTTTTGGCGAACGTAAATGTTTGCTAGCGATCTTTAATGCTTCCAGGGGATCAATTTGATTGGGAGCTCCAGCCGGCATTACTCCAAGCCAGTGTGCAGAGCCATTCTTCTCGGTCAAAGTCGCTTCGCTGCTAACTCCGATAAAGGAATAGCGAGACCAGGCTCCACCATGTTCAGCGGATTCCAAGAGGAAACTATTTTCTCGATTCCCAGTTAGTTTGCTGTACAGAGCTAATGGAGTCTCGCCATCTGCCACAAAACGTTTTGCAACTGGAATTACATTAAAACTCTTGGCATATTCACGAAATTGTGCGAGTGTCATCAAATCCATAGTTACAGAATTATCTCTGAGTAAAAACAGGATTTCTCTCCAGTATGACAAGCCGGACCATGGCTATGTACCAAAAACAAGAAAGCATCCGAGTCACAATCAAATTTAATTGAGATAACCTCTTGCTTATTTCCAGAGGTTTGTCCTTTAACCCAAATCTCTTTTCTGCTTCGACTCCAGAATGTGGCCTGCTTAGTGCTGGCGGTTCTTTCGAGGGCCTCTTTATTGACCCAGGCCAACATCAAAACCTCTTTGCTATTGGCATCCTGAACGATGGCAGGCAGTAACTGCTCATCATCTTTGAAGCTAGCCAATAGATTGGTAAGCATCTCTCAATTCTCCCCTAAAGTTGAGCTCTGCCGCACCGTGAAACCTTTACGAGATAGATCCCGCTTGATATCGCTAATTCGGTAGATGCCAAAATGAAAAACGCTGGCCGCAAGCAAGGCATCGGCGCCAGATTCAATTGCTTTTCCGAAATCATCAAGGTCGCCAGCCCCGCCGCTGGCAATTACCGGAACTGAGGAGATCTCTCTAACTCTTCTGATGAGCTCTAAATCGTAGCCGGCTCTGGTGCCATCCATGTCCATCGAATTCAAAAGTATCTCTCCAACGCCACGGCGGATTGCCTCTTCAATCCATTTGAAGGCATCAATACCTGTGGAGTTACGGCCACCATGAGTTGTAACTTCAAAACCAGATTCAGTTCGACCTCTTTTGGCATCGATAGAAATTACCAAAACCTGAGCGCCAAATCTATCGCTAATCTCATTAATCAGATTAGGGTTCTTGATTGCTGCAGTGTTCACAGAGATCTTGTCGGCACCAGCACGCAGCAATTGATCAACATCAGAAACTGATGAAATGCCTCCCCCAACTGTGAGTGGAATAAAAACCTCATCGGCCGTTGCGCTAACTACATCTAAAGTTGTCTTTCTATTCTCAACACTAGCTGAGATATCTAGAAAGGTAATCTCATCAGCGCCTTCTTCGCTGTAAATCCGGGCCATCTCAACTGGATTACCGGCATCAACTAGGTTCTTAAAGTTGATTCCTTTTACTACCCGACCATTTGAAACATCTAAGCAGGGAATAATTCTGGTAGCTAGCGACATAACTTATTGCGCCATTCCCTTTGAAGTGTAAGCAACTTCGATTGCCTGCGGCAAGGTGAATGCACCGGCGTACAGAGCCTTTCCTACTATTGCACCCTCAACACCAATTTCAGTAAGCGCTCGTAGATCTTTTAAGTCCTGCAGTTTTGATACGCCACCAGATGCAATTATCGGACGATTGGTAGCGTTACAAACCTGTCTGAGTAGTTCGATATTTGGGCCCTGCAGGGTTCCATCTTTATTTACATCGGTAACAACATATCGAGCGCAGCCATCTGTATCTAACCTCTGTAAGGTTTCAAAAAGATCGCCACCCTCTTTGGTCCAACCTCTAGCAGCTAAAGTGCGACCACGAACATCTAGTCCAACCGCAATACGCTCACCAAATCTGGCAATGACTGAAGCGGTCCAATCTGGATTTTCAAGAGCTGCGGTGCCCAAGTTAATGCGTGCACAACCGGTTGAAAGGGCCCTCAGTAAGCTCTCTTCATCGCGAATGCCACCGGATAACTCAACCTTAATGTCCAACTTACCTATCACTTCAGCAAGTAACTCATGGTTAGAACCTGAACCAAATGCTGCATCGAGATCAACCAAATGTATCCACTCCGCCCCGGCATTTTGAAAGTCAAGCGCAGCCTCTAAAGGTGCTCCATAGTTGGTTTGAGCGCTTAACTCGCCTTGCACCAAGCGGACCGCTTGACCTTCTCTGACGTCAACGGCAGGTAATAACTCTAGTGGTTTCATAAAGAGGCCACCCAGTTATTAATTAACTTTAACCCAGCATCTCCACTTTTCTCGGGGTGAAACTGAGTTGCGGTTATCAAATCGGTTTCAATAGCAGCGATGAAGTTGTCACCATAATTGCAACTGATATTTACAGCATCAGACACCTCTGATTTAACCGCGTAACTATGCACAAAATAAAATCTCTCACCGTTTAGATCTGCGAATGAACTGTAGTTATTTTTACTTTCTATCTCGCTCCATCCGATATGAGGCAGAATTGGTGCCGATAATTTCTCCACTTTTTGTGGAAAAATCCCGACTCCACTAACCCGCTCTCCATTAAGTAACTCATCACTTTCCGCAAACAAAACCTGCATTCCAACGCAGATTCCTAATATTTTACGGCCGAGTTCTAACCGTTCCTTAATTAACTCCTCGCCTCTGACCGCTCTTAAACCCTTCATGCAAGCGCCGAAGGCTCCAACTCCTGGAATGACTAATCCATCGGCCGCTAAAGCGGTTTTGAAATCAGAGGTGATTACAACATCAGCCCCCGTTTTTTCGCAGGCCCGTTGTGCAGATCTGATGTTGCCAGATCCATAATCGAGAATCGCTATCAAAGAACGCCTTTTGTGGATGGGACACCGGAGGTACGGGAATCTAGAGCCACCGCATCTTTAAAGGCTTGAGCTACAGCTTTGAACTGTGCTTCCAAAACATGGTGCGCATTTCTACCTTCTAGGACCCTTATGTGTAGCCCAATACGCGCCTCTGCAACGATTGACTCCCAAATATGTTTTCCAAGTGTGGTATCAAAAGTTCCAATCAACTCAACAATCTCAGGTTGGCGATGCACTAGGTAAGGACGACCAGAGAGATCGACCGCGACCTGCACCAAAACCTCATCCAGAGGAACAAGAGAGTTTCCAAATCTCCTAATTCCTGATTTGTCTCCCAGCGCCTCTCTCAACGCCTGGCCAAATGCCAGTGAAGTATCTTCAACTGTGTGGTGGGAATCGACATCAACATCGCCAGTTGTTTTTACTTTCAGATCAAATCCAGAGTGTTTACCGAGCTGCGAAATCATGTGGTCGAAAAATGGAACTCCGGTGGATACATCTATTACTCCGGTCCCATCAATTTTTAGTTCAACCAGAACCGAGGACTCTTTGGTGGTGCGCTCAACACGGGCAAATCTTGGATTGGTCATAAGGTGAATTATCCCCTATTACCTAGGGCTGGGGCGACCGGATATTGGGCCTAAGGGTGTAGTGCCTGTTTAAGCGCTGTTAAAAAAGCTTTGTTTTCAGCCTCGGTACCAATTGTCACCCTAAGGTAACCCGGAATGCCAACATCTCTAATAAGTACATCTCGATCAACCAACTTCTGCCAAAGCTCTTGGGAAGAAACTTTAAACCCAGATAACATTACAAAATTTGCATCGGAAGGGACCACTTGCAATCCCATGTTTAATAGCTCTTGGACCAGAAGATCTCTCGATTGTTTTATTTGTTCAACCTGCTGTTGTAAAGCGGTTCGATTTTTCAATGCGGCCAGCGCCGCAGCCTGAGTCAATTCGCTCAAGTGGTAAGGAAGTCTTACCAATAACATCGCCTCTACCAAAGTTGGATTGGAAATCATGTAACCAAGACGGGCTCCAGCAAAGGCGAATGCTTTGCTCATAGTTCGAGAAACTATCAAGTTTGGATGATCTTTAATTAATGTTACGGAGGATCTCTCTTTAGAGAACTCGGCGTACGCCTCATCAACTACCAGAATCGCTCCCATTGCCAAGGCGACCTTTGCTACCTCTGCGATATCGGATACCGAAATGGCACCGCCAGTAGGGTTGTTGGGAGTGGTTAGGAAAATAATTCCAGGCCTATGTTGCTCAATCGCCTCAGTCGCCACATCCAAATTAAATTCAAAGTCTGGTCCCCTTGAGATGGAAATCCATTTTTTTCCGACTGATTTCGTTATAAGCGGATGCATCGAATACGAGGGTTCGAATCCCATGGCATCTCCAGCAAAGGCCAGAACAATGCTTTGCAAGATCTCGTTGCTGCCATTGGCAGCCCAGATATATTC
>JBEAXZ010000060.1:0-6012 GCA_041159565.1 Actinomycetota bacterium
TGTTATCCAACTTTGCGCGGTGCTGTAGGCCCTGAGTCCAAGCAAAGATGGATGCAATTGGATTTGTTGAGGTCGCTTTACCGGCTTGGTGATCACGGTAGTGACGGGTAACAGTGCCGTGCGCCGCTTCCGCTTCAACAGTGCGTCCATCTGGAGACATTAGAACTGAGGTCATCAAGCCCAATGATCCATAACCCTGCGCAACTGTGTCTGACTGAACATCGCCATCGTAGTTCTTGCAGGCCCAGATGTAGCCACCTTCCCAACGCAATGAGGTAGCAACCATGTCATCAATTAGGCGGTGGTCGTACTCCAAACCAAGTTTGTCGAACTCTGCCTTAAATTCATTTTCAAATATCTCAGCGAAGATATCTTTGAACCGGCCATCATAGGCTTTAAGAATTGTGTTCTTGGTTGAGAGATATACCGGATACTTGCGCGCTATTCCATAATTAAATGAGGCACGGGCAAAATCCCTAATTGAATCATCGAGGTTGTACATAGCCATAGCAACACCGGAGCTCTTGAAATCAAAAACATTGAACTCCATTGGCTTTGAGCCATCCTCTGGTGTGAAGGTCACTGTTAGTTTTCCGGCGCCTGGAACACGAAAATCTGTAGCACGGTATTGATCACCAAAAGCGTGACGACCAATCACGATCGGCTTGCTCCAATGCGGAACTAACCTGGGAACATTTTTAATAATAATCGGCTCGCGGAAGATAACTCCACCCAAAATATTGCGGATAGTTCCATTCGGTGACTTCCACATCTGCTTTAGACCAAATTCTTTAACACGTGCCTCATCCGGTGTAATGGTTGCGCACTTAACTCCAACGCCATGCTTCTGAATCGCATGGGCCGAGTCGATTGTTACCTGATCATTTGTAGCGTCGCGGTGTTGAATTCCGAGGTCGTAGTACTCCAGATTTATATCGAGATAAGGCAAAATCAACTGTTTCTTGATGAAATCCCAGATAATTCGGGTCATTTCATCGCCGTCAAGCTCGACGACCGTTCCCTGCACTTTGATCTTGCTCATCTAGGTACCTTTCTCAACTCGTTATTTCTAGAGATCCTTAACATCTGCTTGTTTTGCTCTTACCGCTTCAGCAGCCACCTTAAGTTCCGCTAACTCTGATTCAGTGAGATTGCCAGCGACTACTCTTTTAACTCCAGCGCGACCGATTTCCGCCTCGACACCCAAGTAAACTCCAGCGATTCCATACTCTCCATCGACCCAAGCACAGACCGGCATAACCTCGCCGGTGTCTTTAATGACAGCTCGTGCCATACGGGCCGCAGCAGCGGATGGTGCATAGTAAGCAGAGCCGGTCTTTAACAATGCCACTACCTCTGCACCGCCATTGCGGGTTCTGGTTACTAACTCTTCAATCTCTGCGCCACTCAATTTCTCAGAGAGCGGCTTCCCATCAACTGTGCAGCGACTTGGAACCGGAACCATGGTGTCACCATGACTTCCCAAAGTAAGAGTTTTAACTGAGGCAACTGGAACATTTAACTTTTCCGCTACAAAGTGAGTGAACCGTGCAGTGTCTAACATTCCAGCCTGTCCCATAACACGGTTATGTGGGAACTGTGATGCGATTTGTGCCAGCGCTGTCATTTCATCCAACGGGTTTGAAACAACTATGAGCACTGCGTTCGGCGAATGCTTAGCAATATTTTCTGCAACGCCGCGAACAATCCCAGCGTTAACCCCAATTAAATCCATTCTGCTCATGCCAGGCTTGCGCGGCAAACCAGCGGTAATTACAACAACATCGGAGTTAGCGGTTGCTTCATAGCCTTGTCCATCAGCCGTGGTAGTTGCACCAACTACTTTGGTTTCAAAACCTTCGATTGATCTTGATTGATTGATGTCTAGTGCCAAACCCTCTGGCTTGCCTTCTACGATGTCGGTCAAGACAACGGTTTCGAAAATGTTGTATTCAGCTAGACGCAAGGCGGTTGTGGAGCCATAGAAACCAGCGCCAACTACAGTGACTTTTCCAGATCTGCTCATGGCGCGAAACCTACCTTCTAGCGTCGGGGTAGCGCCAATGCGATTGTTATCAGGGACACAAATAACACGGCGGGGATGATTTTTTCGCTGGTCCGCATCTGTCGGAAATCTGGGGCCACAAACAAAGCTAGGGCCGTGGCAATGGCAAGTGCGCCAGCTCTAACCGATACAAATATCCCAATGATGATTCCAGCAACCCCGATTAAGTAGGAAACTCGCTTCACAATTTGGCCTGCGCGATATGCAAAATATTATTTAACAACATCGCTCTTGTCATTGGTCCCACTCCACCAGGCATCGGGGTTATGGCAGAGGCAACTTGCGCAACATCTGGGTGAACATCTCCTTGTAAGCCACTTTGGGTTCTAGTTATTCCGACATCTACAACTACCACACCTTCTTTGACCATCTCTGAAGTTAGAAAATGAGGTTTTCCAATAGCGGCAATCACAATGTCTGCTCTCTTTACATGAGCGGTTAGATCTTTGGTACCCGTATGCAGATTGGTTACCGTTGCATTTACATCTTTGCTGTTTAACATCAGAGACAAAGGACGACCAACCGTCGTACCTCTTCCAATAATCGCGACATCTTTTCCAGACCAGGAAATATCGTTGTGTTTCAATAACTCGATGATTCCACTTGGCGTGCAGGGCCTTGGTGCTGGTTGATTGAGGACTAATCTGCCCAAATTAATGGGGTGCAAACCATCGGCATCTTTATCTGGATCTATAGCCTCCAAAATAACATTGGTATCAATGGCGTTAGGCAGCGGCAATTGAACAATGTAGCCGGTGCACTCTTTGGCTTCATTTAAATCTTTTATTGCTTTAAGTACATCATGCTGTGTAGCGCTGGCAGGTAAATCTATTCGAATGGAGTTGATGCCAACTTCTGCACAATCTCTATGCTTTCCATTTACATATGCGTGTGAGCCAGGGTCATCACCGACCAAGACTGTGCCCAACCCCGGTTTATTGGCCAAGCCCTTTACCTGCTGTGCAATCTGAGTTTTTATTGAGTTAGCGCACAACTTGCCATCAAGAGTTCGCGCCATAGCCATAAAGGTAATTTTAGTGTGAGAAATGACGCTGGCCGGTCAAATACATAGTTACTCCAGCAGCTTGAGCAGCGGCAATTACCGCATCATCTTTCAAACTGCCTCCTGGCTGGACAATTGCAGCAACTCCAGATGCAATTAAGGCTTCAACACCATCTGGAAAAGGAAAGAATCCGTCACTGGCGGCAACGCTGCCCAAAAGCCTTGAATTGTTGAACTCATGAGCTTTAGAAATAGCCAACCGTGCCGCATCCACCCTGCTCACGCTGCCCGCGCCAATTCCAACAGCAGCGCCATCTTTAACAAGCGCCACCGCGTTGCTCCGTGCTTTTCCAGCAATTCGCCAGGCCAACTGTAGATCTGTCGCGGTTTTTTCATCGGCCGCGGCACCAGAAACAAGTTGCCAATTTTCAAATCTATCCCCGGTGTTAGCAAAATTATCCTGGCTCTGAAAAAGAAAGCCACCATCAATTTATTGCAAACTCATCTCGAGATGACTCAGTTAACTTAACTACTCTGAGATTTGGTTTGGTGGAAAATATCTTTAGCGCTTCTTCAGTTATTTCATTTGCAGCGACAACTTCGACAAATCCCTTAACAATCTCTGCCGCACACTCTCCATCGATCACCATCTCAGAAACCACCACTCCACCAAAGGAGGAAGTGGGATCACAGGCCCATGCCGCTTTAAATGCTTTTGCAGAGCTTTCGGCCTGAGCAAGACCAGATGGAATGCCATGTTTGACTATAGCTACCGCTCTTTCACAACTCCGCGATAACTCCCAAGCTGCCTGCAAATCCAAGTAATTGTTAAATGACATAGCTTTGCCTTGCAACACCTGATGATGATTGTTGGTAGCTATGGCACCATCCTGGTGCGGATTTTCGCCATAACGCAGTGGTTCGGAGCGTTCCTTCAACAGAGCCAGATCATATTTAGCGGTCAGGAGTAATGCAGATTCTGCCCAATCTTTGCGCTGTTCTAAAGATGTTCCAAGTTTTAGTGAGTCAATTAACTCTTGATATTGATTGGGAGCGGTGATGACCGCAACATGTTCGGAGTTTTTTGCCGCTGCTCTTGTTAAGGCCGGGCCACCTATATCAAATCCAGAGGTGGGATAGAGATTTATGACAAGTAAATCGATGGGGCCAACTCCCTTTAACTCAGCTAATTGTTGGGGATTGTTTTGATCAGCCAGCAAAGCTGCGTGAATCAATGGGTGCAGCGTTTTTACTTTTCCATCCAACAGCTCTGGCGAACCAGTAACTTCAGTAACGGTTTTAACCGGAACTCCAGAATCTTTGAGAAGGGCCGCCGTCCCATCACTAGCGATGATTTCAACCCCGTTTTTGGCCAACTCTTTAGCTAAGCCTGCAATCCCTTCCTTATCTGAGACAGAGATTAAGGCCCGTGAAATTTTCTTATGCGGCACTTCTGGCATCCTTAATGCTTTGCTTAACTTTAGGGAACAAAATCCAAATCAAAATTCCTACTAAAAACTCGGCTGTTACCAGGATTGGCATTAGCCACCATTGCGCTCCCACTGAGGATAGATTGTCAGCTAACAACTCTCCACTAGCCGCCCGAGCCACAATAAGGTTTAGCACAAAGATAAAACCAGCGCTAGATAAAAAGAATCTCTTCTGCTCCTCTTTATCGGAGTAATTAATAACCCCATATTGGGCGGCTATCAACCCAGTTAACACAATAAATAGCGAACCGATTATCAGAGGTGGATAAGAGTGAACCGGCAAACCACCAAGTAGCGGAATCGCTGGAATCTCATCAATTCGATGGACGAAAGGGGTAAGCCAAGAACCATCTCCGATTACAACACCGCTTCCTGCGATAAAGCTCAGTGCAGCAACCGCAAAGTTTGGTAGATACAAGGCTTGAATCGCAAAAAACGATAAACCGCCAAAAAAGCCCGGCTCGATAACTTGAGTCAAATTTAAAACAGTTGGAAAGTGCCAGATTAATGAAATAGTAAAGATAAGACCGCCAAAGCCAATCATCGCTAGTGTAGATATCCAGGCGATGCGCAAACCACGTTGCCATGGAAATTGCAGAGCATGTTCCGGAAGTAGGTTGCTGGCAAGAAATCCAGAGATTGCCGCTACCAAAAACAAAACAGGAAAGACAATATAAAACTGGGCTCTTACCGTAGTCCCTAATGCGAAAAGCGAAATTAGGGTACCGATTAATGCATACATAAAGGCTATAGATAGAACATAGCTACGTTTATCCCGCAAAGTATGTGATTCCAAAGCGGAAATCATCCTTCGATAAGCGCTACGAATCGCTAGAAATGGAATCAGTAATGCTCCTATAGGGAAAAAAGTTAGGTTTCCAGAAAGTGCGGTATTTGAAAGTGAGAGATCTAGAGGAATGTGATGCGCCACCAAAAAGAACCAGATTGCAGCACGCAAAGGATCAGCGGTATTTCCGGTAGAGCTTCCGGCAGTTGCCCAGGTAATTAAAGAAATAAAAGCTAAAGGCAAGAGAATTAAGGTGATGCTACGAACCGCTTGCTGAAAAGCTACCAGCCAGGTTCGGGTCATGCCCTTAAGTTAGCCCTTAGTGGCGTTAAGTACTGCGCGCAGCAGGTTGGCGGTTTCACTTGGTGTCTTACCAACCTTAACCCCAGCTGCCTCTAGCGCCACCTTCTTCGCTTCCGCGGTTCCAGAGGAGCCAGAAACAATCGCACCCGCATGCCCCATGGTTTTGCCCTCAGGTGCGGTAAAGCCAGCAACATAACCGACTACAGGTTTAGTTACGTAATCCTTGATAAACGCAGCTGCTCGCTCTTCAGCATCGCCGCCAATTTCACCAATCATCACAATCGCTTCAGTGTCAGGGTCATCTTGAAACGCCTTAAGGCAATCAATGTGAGTTGTCCCGATGATTGGATCTCCACCAATGCCA
>JBEAXZ010000061.1:0-5966 GCA_041159565.1 Actinomycetota bacterium
GGAGTAACTGTATTGTCCAGTGAGGACCCAGTTCGGGTTTATCAACGTTTTGCCACCATTGATGCTCTTTCAAACGGTCGTGCTGAAATTACCGCTGGCCGTGGTTCCTTTATTGAATCCTTTCCGTTGTTTGGTTACGAGTTGAAGGATTACAGCGTTTTATTTGAAGAGAAACTCGAGCTATTAGTTGAAATCCTAAAAGAGAATGCGGTCACATGGTCCGGTTCAACTAGAGCTCCACTAAACAATCAAGAGATCTATCCCAAGACTGAACGTGGCTCTATTCCATTACGGGTCGGAGTTGGTGGAACACCAGAGTCAGTAGTTCGTGCCGCTCGGCTAAATGCAAAGCTAGCGATTGCAATCATTGGTGGAGACCCAGCTCGCTTCGCGCCATTCTCAGATTTATATCGCACAGCGATGAAGGAATTTGGTCATGAGTTGTTGCCAATCTCTATTCACTCACCAGGTCACATCAGTGACAGCGATGAGCAAGCAATTGAAGAGTTATGGCCACATTATGAGGCGATGTTTGGACGTATTGGTCGAGAACGTGGTTGGGGTCCGACCTCTAAAGCTCACTTTATCAATGAGGTTAGACATGGTTCTTTCTATGTCGGAACCCCAGAGACTGTTGCAAAGAAGATGGCCTATGCCATTAGTTCTGTCGGGGTACAACGCTTTGATTTCAAGTATTCCAATGGGCCAATGCCACACAGTCAACTTATGAAATCCATTGAGTTATATGCCTCAAAGGTGGTTCCGATGGTTAAGGAGATTCTGGCCGAGCAAAATCGCTCGAGTGATACCTTAGCGGTGTGAGTCGAGTAATAACTCCGCTGCGAGATTTTCTACACAGAGAATCCGCTAGTGGCATTTTGATTCTAATCGCCTCTTTCCTGGGGCTCAGCATTGCCAACTCTCCACTTGGCGACAGTTATCAATCTTTTTTAGCTATCGATTTCAAAGTTGGTATTGAAGAGATTTATGTCAATCTAACTGTGTTGAAGAGCATCAACTATGTCTTAATGACTATCTTCTTCTTTGTTGTGGGTCTGGAGATAAAACGGGAACTAACCTCCGGACATTTAGCGACATTTAAGAAAGCGGTAATGCCATTTGTGGCGGCAATTGGCGGGATGGCTTTGCCAGCTTTGATTTACCTTGCGATTGCAGGGGACGTAGAGCCAAATGGTTGGGGAGTTCCAGTTGCGACCGACATTGCTTTAGCAGTTGGTTTGCTGGCGATGGTCGGTACAAGTGCTGCTCCTTCGCTTCGGTCATTCCTTTTAGGATTAGCTGTAATCGATGACATCGGAGCGATCCTGATCATCGCATTGGTTTATTCAACCGGAGTTAAGATCTCATGGGTATTAGCAACCTTCTTCATGGTGTTTTGGGTTTTTGCATTCAAGAAAATGGGAGCTGAGAAAACCTGGATTTATGTATTTCTTGGTGTTTCGCTCTGGTACTGCATGTACAAGAGCGGTGTCCATCCCACATTAGCTGGAGTTGTAATGGGCTTAATGACCCCAAATCAAACAAAGAAGAACTCTGGCTTGGTTGACTCTGAAGATGGATCAGTTTCAGTTATTGAATTCTTAGAAGAAAAATTGCATCCCTGGTCTAGTTATCTCATTGTCCCTATTTTTGCCTTTGCTAACACTGGCGTAGAGATTTCCAGTGACTCAATTTCGGCGGCAATAGGATCGCCAATCGCTTGGGGTATCTTCTTTGGCTTAGTTGCAGGAAAACCCATAGGTGTACTTCTTTCTACTTATCTAGCCAATAAAGTGAAATTAGGTGAGTTTCCGGCTGGGGCTAGAAAAGTCGATGTTCTAGCGACGGGAAGTGCAGCTGGAGTTGGTTTTACAGTGGCTATCTTCATTGCGAACTTGGCCTTTGATACACCTGCCGTACAAGATCTAGCTGTATTCGCAGTAATTGTGGCCTCGATAGTTAGTGGAGTAATGAGTCTTGCGATGTTTAAATTTCTGGGCCGTAAAGCTAATTCTTAGCTAGCCAGCCCCAAACTGACTCTGCGCCAGAGTGCCCGGTCAGATAGATGTAAATCAATGCCAGTATCGCTGAAAGAGCCAAAAGAATAGAAACCATCCGGCGTACTCGAGGTGAGCCCACTGTTGCACCGGAACGATCCATGCGCCAACGAATGAATAACAACACCAGTAAAGGAATAAAAGTCAAAGGAGCAATCTCACCAAAATCAGCGTGACGCTCAACCTCTTTACCCAAACGCTCTTCAAAAGACTCACCGCTGGTTTTAGCGACAAAAAGTGAGATCTGAGCAATTACAGCAAGAATCAATATTGGCTTTCCGTATTTTCTGGAGAAGCTTGGCCAATATGACATCGCCAAAGCTGAAAGTGCTACAAGAGGCACTAGAACAACTGCGGCATGAACCACCAACGGATGCAAAGGCAATCCCATAACCAAATCAAATGGGCCACCTAATTCATCATAAAGCTTCATAGCGTTAGTTTAACTGGCAATCAAAGGCCGGCCGCATGACCTTCACTGCGCGGGTCGGAGCCGGCGATGTAAGTGCCATTCTCCAAGACTTCGAGCAACTGCACTGCAGAGCCATGGCCATAATCACTCAGGAATTGCACATCATGGCCCCGAATTGCTAACTCCGCTTGAAGCTCTTTGGGGTATCGCCCCTCAATTTGCAAGACGCCGTCATAACTTTCAACAAATGATGTCTCTCCGGGTTTATTCAAATGTTGCCATCTTGGTGCTTCGGCATTTTCCTGCGGCGACATTTTTAAATCTATGGCGTTAACAATTAGTTGGAAGTTGCATTGCACCTGCACATTGGCCCCGGGCGTACCACCAACATGAGCCAAAGTTCCATCCTCTCTCGTTATCGTCCAAGCATTCAATGTATGCGCAGGCCTCTTACCGGGCTGAATGAAGTTGGGAGAGTTGGGATCAAGTGAGAAACCAGTTAGTCGATTGTTCATGATGATTCCAGTATTAGGAATCGCCCAGGACGCGCCAAAGCCATGAAAGACACTTTGAATCCAGGAAAGCGCATTGCCATCTCTATCTGCAACTAAGAAGTAGGTAGTGTCACTGCCTTCTTGATTTTCCTTTACAGGTTCAAGATTTGCACTACCCATATCAATCTCTGAACGACGTTTTGCGATGTGATCCGAAGAGAGAATCTCAGCTACATTTACATCAACATGCTCAGGATCGCCCAAAATTGCATAACGATCGGCGAAGGCAATCTTTTTTGCCTCCACCATCATGTGAATTCGATCAGCTTCGGACCAATTAGATAGGTCAAAACCCTCGGCAAGTTTTAGCTCTTCGAGCAGGATCATTCCTTGACTTGGTGGCGGCTGGCCATGAACTAAATAATTTCGATAGTTTATTGAAAGTGGAGGCACAACTCTTGTGCGGTGTTTTTCTAAGTCTTGACGACTAAACCAACCTCCTGTCGCCTCAACGATTTGGGCCGCTATCTCACCTTCATAAAAAGCAGAGCGTCCTTCGTTGGCTATCAATTTAAGGGAGTTGGCTAAATGCTCTTGAATTACCAAATCGCCAATCTTCATATCTATCGGAATTCCAAGTTGCTCAAATACTTTGGTTTCTGGATTCTGCTTTAAATGATGTGCAATTCTGCGAACAAAGCCAGAGTTAGCCGGAAACCCGTTTTCGGCGTAATCAATTGCGGGTGCGAGCAACTCCGACATTGGCAGTAGGCCGAACTCTTCATGAATCGCAAACCAGGTTGAAACTAAACCGGGGACCGTTGCGGAGCGAAAACCATAATGGTCAATCTCATTGGAAAACTCATTGGAGTTCGCAGCATGAGGAGCCTCGCCACTGCCGTTAAAGGCCAGGTTTGATTTGTCTGCGGATTTGTGAGTTATAACAAAAGCATCTCCACCCAAGTGTGATGCACCTGGTTCAACCACACAAAGCACGGCACTGACTGCAATCGCCGCATCCCCAGCAGATCCACCTTTACGCAAGATTTCGATGCCAGCAGAAACCGCTAAAGGTTGGCTTGCAGCCACCACTCCATTACGGGCGTAAACATTGCCGCGATGAGTCTTTTGTGACATGCCCTAAGGCTAATGGGGGTAGCACCAAATTGCAGAAACACCTGCTAGCACCCTCTTGTTTCGCCCGCTGCATAGTTAAGAATTGTGTCATGAGAAAAGCGCAGGCGTATTTATTTCGTCGGTTTAGAGAAATCGCATATGTTTTAACCTCATTGCCGATCTTATTGGCTCTGTTTGTGTTTGCGGTTATTGGTCTTTCTTCAGGCTCCTTTGTCCCGGTGGCTGTGCTCATATTTGTATTCCTTTTAAGTGCCATGCAGAAAGTAGCTGAGTGGGAGATAAGACGCGCCAACTTTATGCTCGGCACTGATTTCCCAATTACCGAAAACTGGTTTGGTAATCCGTTTTTCTCCTGGGATGGAGCTAAAGAGAGAGTTACATCTCTGCGCAGTTGGTTGGCTTTAACCTATATTTTTGTTGGCTTTTTTTGGGCACTGATTTCCTTTGTTCTTGTAGTGTCAGGATTAGCGGGAATTGCAACAATGTTGAGCGCTTTGGGGATTCTTGCACTTTCAAATTTCAGTAGAAGTTTTGAGGTTATTGATGGAGGAGACAAATTCACGGGCAATATCAGTTTTCTTGGTGATCGAGGACAATTTCGACTCCAATTTGGAGAGTCTACCGAAGAGGGATTGATAATTGACTCAGGTTCCATCTCTTGGGATTTGAACTCTAACTTAGGTTTGGTAATCGGATTTGCGTTGGTTTTGCTGGCGGTTTGGTTAATTCCGAGAATTGCTAGAACTACTGCGTTGTTGGTGGAGGCATTCTTGTCTGGAACATTGCTACCGAGTGTTGAGAGAGCGCTGGATAGATTCAGTCGTTCGAAAAAGGTGAGTGAGCGCGAAGTTCGGGAAGCTATGGATAAAGAGTCCTTGCAGCCAGCACTTTCAGAGTTATCTAAAAGAGAACGTGAAATTCTGGCTTTGATGGCGCAAGGAAAATCTAACTCCGGTATTGCAAAGTCACTTTATATAACGGAAGGCTCGGTAGAAAAGCACATTTCAAACATTCTCAGCAAACTTGATATCAGGGTTGGGGATGAAAACCATCGTAGGGTCTTAGCGGTGTTAACCTATCTAGGCATTCGACCCGGGAAAGATTAAGAGAGATAGGATTCACTCATGTCGGAGATAAAAATTGAGTTCAAGAATCTTTCCAAGCAATATAAAGATGTATTAGCGGTTTCAGACTTTTCCGCACAGGTAGTTTCGGGACGGGTTACTGGATTCCTTGGGCCAAATGGTGCTGGTAAAAGCACCGCTTTACGTTGCTTGTTGGGATTAGTTACCCCGACCAGCGGTCAGGCTTTAATAAATGGTGGCAGCTACAACGACCTAGCAGAGCCGATAAAGCATGTGGGAGCGCTGCTTGATAGCCGTGGTTTTCATCCTGGATTAACCGCGCTGCAGAACATGAAGGTAATGGCGAGTGCATCTGAGATTGATTTCGCGCGCATTCCAGAGCTATTGAAGTTGGTAGATCTAGAGCCTGCAACAAACAAGCGAACAAAAGGTTTCTCACTGGGTATGAAACAGAGACTTTCACTGGCAATTGCGATGCTGGGAGATCCTGAGATTTTGGTTTTAGATGAACCCGCAAATGGCTTGGATCCGATCGGCATAGTTTGGTTGCGTGAGTTTGTAAAGAAGTTAGCAGCAGAAGGACGCACCATTCTAATCTCCTCACATCAATTGGCAGAGATGCAAAATACTGTTGATGATGTTGTGATCATTAATAAAGGAGTTTTGGTTGCTGAAGGCAGCATCGCAGAGATTTGCAAGGGCAAATCACTCGAAGAGGCATTCCTCGATCTAACGATGAGGAGAAGCGCATGAAAGCCCTAATTCAATCTGAGTTACGTAA
>JBEAXZ010000062.1:0-5932 GCA_041159565.1 Actinomycetota bacterium
CAAACTTCTTCTCAACCTCGCTTAACTCATCTGCAACCTGCTTGCGCAAAGCTTCATCACTCTTTAGTAACGCGGTCAGTTTGGAGATGGTGGATTTCAACTCTTTTTGCTCGGTTTCAAGTTCAATCTTGGACATCTTGGTCAAGCGACGAAGTGGCATATCAAGAATGTAGGTAGCCTGTTCATCGGTTAGCTTGAAGCTCTTGATTAATGCAGCTTTTGCTTCATTCGCATCATCGCTGCCTCGGACAATTTTTACCACTTTATCAATATCAATAATCGCTTTTAGTAATCCATCTACCAAGTTAAGTCTGGCGGTAGCCTTTTCTTTGCGGAAGTTTGAGCGACGTGTGACTACCTCAATGCGGTGATCAATAAAGACCTGAAGCAGCTCTTTCAATCCTAAAGTCCTTGGCTTTCCTTCCACCAATGCAACAGCATTAATTGAGAAGGCATCCTCTAACGGGGTTAGCTTGTACAGATTCTCTAATACCTGCTCAGCCTCAAAGCCATTTTTTACCTCGACAACTACCTTGGTTCCTGATTGACCATCAGTTAGATCAATGATGTCCGAGATCCCTTGAATCTTCTTGGCTTTGACTAGATCGCTAATTCGCTCTACAACCTTCTCCGGTCCGATATTGAAAGGGAGTTCGGTAATAGTTATGCCCTGTTTGCGAGAGGTGACCTTGCCAATTTCTACCTTGGCACGCACTTTGAAAGCGCCTTTACCGGTTTGATAAGCCTCCAAGATTCCTTCCTTGCCGATTATTGAGCCACCGGTAGGAAAATCTGGAGCTGGAACAAACTTCATTAACTGTTTCAAAGTTGCATTTGGATTCTCAATAAGATGTTTTGTGGCCGCAATAACTTCACCTAGATTATGCGGCGCCATATTGGTTGCCATACCAACTGCAATACCGGTTGCACCATTAACTAGAAGATTTGGAAAAGCGGCAGGCAGTACAAGCGGTTCCATAATCTGACCGTCGTAGTTGGCGCCGAAATCAACAGTATCTTCGTCAGCCTCTTCCACCATAAGTAACGCTGAGTTAGCCAAGCGGGCTTCGGTGTAGCGCATTGCAGCTGGGCCAGCATCAAGAGAGCCAAAGTTTCCATGTCCATCTATTAACGGCAGTCGCATAGAAAATCCTTGCGCCATACGAACCAAGGCATCGTAAATCGCACCATCGCCGTGTGGGTGCAACTTACCCATTACCTCTCCAACAACACGGGCGCTCTTTACATGTCCTTTATCGGGACGTAAGCCCATCTCAGACATCTGATGCAAAATTCTGCGATGTACCGGTTTCAATCCATCGCGCGCATCAGGAAGCGCACGTGAGTAAATAACTGAATAGGCGTACTCCAGAAAGGAGTCGGACATCTCTGATGAAACATCGACATCAACGATTTTGCCAGGGAACTCTCCAGGCTTTGGTCCTGCTGCCTTCTTAGAGCTCTTACCCGAATCTGATTTTGCCATGGGCGGGATTCTGCCAAGTAAAGAGAGGTTTATTGGGGATTGACGCTCGGTCTAGCCCCGATAATTGCAACACATTGGGCGGCTAACTTGTTTCCAGCAGACATAGCTAGATCTAATTCTTTGTTCTCAATCCAACTTGGAATAAACCCAGCAGCAAAAGCATCACCAGCACCTGTGGTATCAATTGAATTAATGGCATCAGTTTCAATGAGCACCGGCGCGCTGTTTAGTGATGCTCCAATTGCACCAGCAGATCCGCGCTTGATAACAACGGTTTCAACCTGTTTTCCTAATTCAACAAGCGCTGCTTCGCAACTGTCCCGATTTGATAGATAGAGCGCCTCTTCCTCGTTCATCAACAAGATATCCATCTTGGAGAGATATGAAACTGCTGCATCCTTTCCAAAATGAGAGATAGTTCCGACTGAAGCAGGATCAAAAAACAAAGGAATTCCTGCAGACTTTATCTGGTCTATCATTTCTAATACGCCCGAGTTTGAAGCTTTGTTAAATAGTGAGTAGCCAGAAATAAAGGCTGCATCAAACCCATCTAAGCTCGGTAAATCCAAGCTGCTCAATCCAGAGTTAGCTCCTGAATCTGGAAACATGGTGCGCTGTCCACTTTCATCAACAATTACAACGACCACGCCGGTCTTTAAGCCAGTTTGTCTAAGCGCTCCATGTTCGATCTTCCAGGAATCTAACTCTCTAATTACCGCATCAGCTGCCGCGTCATCGCCGGTGCGGGCTACAAAGTAGACATTATTTCCCGAGTAGGAGAGCCAGGTTGCGGTATTTGCAGCCGCTCCACCACCATGGGTTGAAATCTTGGCAGGTGTATCGCTGGCGTAGTTAATTGGGGAGTCGATCAGCACAACCACATCAAGCATCAAATCGCCAACACATAAGATTCTTGGCATTTTTACCGTTTCAACGTTGAGTCTGCAGCTGCAATTTGTGCGGCCAAAGCTGAGTTCTCTTTGATGATTTCAATATTTACTCTTAGGGATTCCCCATTTGTGTGGGAGTGGAAGTACTCGAGAAGGAAAGGTGTGACCGATTTTCCTTTAACACCCGCTTTCTGCGAAGCCGTTAAACCATCCTGCAAAGTTTTCTCATGCAAAGCTTGATCCATCTGATTCTTAACGGGATTTGCAACCACCATGCCAGAGTTATTGGTTGAAACAGTTTTTCGCGCCTGCCAGATCTCCGCTATCTCAGCGGCGGAGTCAGCCCTGTATTCCAGATCAAAACCAGAATCAGATAGATAGAACCCGGGGAATCGATTGGTTCGATAGCCAATAATGGGAACCGAGAAACTCTCTAATCTTTCAAGTGTTGCAGCGACATCCAGAATCGACTTAGCTCCTGCGCTTACAACTAATACTGGAATTGATGCTAAGGAGTGCAGATCAGCTGATTCATCCCAGGTTTCTTGTGCTCCACGATGTACGCCACCTAGTCCACCGGTTGCAAAAAAAGAGATACCAGCAAGATGTGCGATGTGTGAGGTTGCAGCTACGGTAGTTGCTGCGCTCAATTTCTTAGCGGTTACTGTCGCTAGATCTCTAATTGAGGCCTTCAAGATTGATTCATCATTTGCGACGCGATCCAAATAGTTGTTTTCCAGACCAACATGGATGTCACCATCAATGATTGCGATAGTGGCTGGGGTAGCGCCATTTGCGCGAACAATCTCCTCAACCTCTCTAGCCACCTCGATATTTGTCGGCCGGGGAAGTCCATGGCTGATGATGGTGGACTCCAGAGCCACTATAGGTAGATTTTTGGCTAGCGCGCTCTTTACTTCCTCGGAATAGCGAATCATGAACTCAAGATTACTGGAAAGATATGGCTGTGATGGCACTGCTCTCTGATCTATCTCAATCAGTTTTCTCAACTCTCGGAGTGCCGGGAACAAACAACCCCCTTGGAATCTCTAACAATCCTGGGCGACGAGAGTGTGTGTTGCTGGTAGATGGTATGGGAAGAAATGCCCTCGAGTTGTGCAAGAAAGAGCTATCAATATTTAGTGAAGTATCTAGTTTGGATCTGTTGACCGCCACCTTTCCCTCTACAACATCTACCAGCCTCACCTCATTAGGAACAGGTGTAGAAGTAGGTGTACATGGAATGGTTGGGTACACGATGCGGGTACCACATAGCGGTACTCCTGAACGATTGCTCAATGCCCTGAAATGGGATGAACGCGTTGATCCATACATTTGGCAGTCACAACAAACCCTGTTTGAAAGAGCTAAGGCACACGGAATAAAAGTTTCACATATTGCCGCAAAGCGCTATGAAGAAACCGGTTTTACTCGAGCCGCACTTCGTGGTGCTGATTATCTAGGTGCAAATCAAGTTGATGACCTAGTTTCTAATACTGCGGTCGCCTTAAGACACCCAAATTCATTTGCCTATGTTTATATAAATGATGTTGATGACGCCTCGCATAGAGAAGGTTTTGGATCAGAGAGGTTTTATGTTGCTATGCGAAAGGCCGCTGAGTTAATTAACAAGCTCATTGAGAGTCTTCCAAAAGGAACCAGGTTATGGATTACTGCCGATCACGGGATGATAAATCGTTCCGACTATTGCGTACTGGGCAAAGAAAATGACTTACTGAAAAACGTTGATTTACTTGGAGGGGAACCACGGGTACGTTACTTATATATTCGAGAAGGTGCCGTGGCGGAAACTAAATCACAATGGCAGGAGTACTTTGGAGATCAAGTAACTCTATTTACCCGAGAAGAAGCAATCAGAAATGGTTTGTTTGGAGCAACCATTACGGAGACAAATCAACAGCGAGTAGGGGATTTGATCGCAATTGCAAATGGGGAGTTAATTTTGGTGGAGAAAGAACGGGAGGAGTTGCAGTTGGCAATGGTGGGACACCATGGCGGCATTACAAAAGCTGAGTTAGAGATTCCTCTCCTTCTACATCAGCTTTAGTTTTCCTCTTCCTCGCCATCTCTTTTCTTACTCTTGCCGAACATAATGTCATCCCATGACGGGATAGAAATTCGACGAGTGACTCCATCTTTCTTGGCATCTGGGGTGATCTCTTTAGCTGGGGATTCTTCGATTCCACCACGTTCATCAACTAGGGGATCCGTACGTACCGCAACTAGCCTGGGTGGCTGAGGTTGTTCTCCTTCGACTGGAAACAAGACACCATGATCACTCATGCGATCATTTCGCTGCGCTTGTTTGGTGGGAATCTCTTCACCATTTATCCAACGAGCGCCATCATCCTTTGATGAGAGAGTTCTCTTGTTTGCATCAAAAGTCCAAGTAGCTTCCGAATGACCTTCACTTGATGGATAGCTCAAAACTAGATTCCAAGTTCCATCATCGAGTCGCCAGGTGTTCCAGGAAATTTGATTCATATTCACGCCACGTGGAGCCAATCTATGAATCACTAACTCCGATAAAGTCATGGAACTTCCCTTTGGTGAAGCTTTCTCTGCCTGCTCAATAATCCAAGCCCGCTCCTGCATGATCGGACTGGCATAGCGTTCAATCTTTTCTAGCGATAACCCAGAGATTCGCGAAACTTCGGCATAGCTTTCTCCGGCGCGCAAACGGGATTGAATCTCTTTGATTGAGAACTGTTGAGTAGGTTCAGCAACTGGTGCCAATCTTCTTTCATTAACTACGGCTTTTAGAGAATCATTCACCCGAACGGTAAATCTATTTCCCTCTGAGTCCGCCAACTCGAGATGGTCACCATCTTCAGATTTGCCAACAACTCTTAGTTCAGTCACGGGTAAAGATTGCCATAGTAGGTGGAAAATTCATTGGAGCTTAAGCTGGGATTTGGGCCATTTTCTGACGCCAGACTGAGTAATAGGGAAGAAGTGTCAGCATCGCAATCGCAACACATCCCACCGGGATAATAAATGCGACAGATGGACCGAATGTGTCAATGATGTAGCCCGTAAGTGCGGTAGGTATAGCACCGCCCAGATTTAAGGCAGCAATCGCCCAAGCCAAGACCTCTGTAGTTCTTTTCTCGCTAACTGAGCGTTCTGCAACTGCGAGCCCTGCAGTCAATAGTGGCGCAATCGCCAAACCATTGATAAATAAAACTAATGCCATAATCCATAGATTGCCAGGGAAGATCTGCGCTGAAAGAAATATAGGCAAAGTAAGCAGAGTTAAAGCAATTAAAGACCGGATAAATCTTTTTGCCTCATTAAGTTTCCAATGAATCGTGCCACTTATGAAGGCAGAGATTCCTGAGCTAAGTGACCAGATGGCGATAAAAAGCCCACTGTATTCACGCACTCCATACTCATCTGAGTAGCCAACAATGACTAATCCTGTTGAACTAAAAAAAGCACCTACCATCATCATGGGAATAAAGAGCGCTCTGATGAATCGATCTTTAATCAATAGTGAGTGGTCATCTCCCGGCTCTTTTGGATGTGCGGGTGG
>JBEAXZ010000063.1:0-5921 GCA_041159565.1 Actinomycetota bacterium
TCTGATGAGCCGCCAAAAAGTTCGGGAAGCTTCTTAGCTAATGCATTGATGGTGTCGCCTGATGCTTTGCGGGTTGAAACCTCTTTATCACTGCCAAAGGTGGGCAGGTTGGAGTTCCAATCTTGGGGGAGAGATCTATTCACCAATCTTTCAAGCAGCTCTGCCTTTGTTGGATTGGCCTTTTTCCAATTGGAAAATTCAATCTCCCAACTCCTCCTTAAATCACCACCGCGCTGCGCAACCTCTTCAACATGATTTTTTATAGCAGTTGGATAATAAAAATCCTCAGCGGGTAAACCTAGTTCTACTTTTGTGGCAGCAACCTCATCAGCACCTAAAGCGGAACCGTGGGATTTTGCGGTGTTGCGTGCTTTAGGCGCAGGCCAGGCAATAACTGTTTTCAACCTTATGAGGACGGGCTTATCAGTGATTTGAAGAGATTTATCCATTGCTTTCTCAAGCGCATCTCTATCGACATCACCATTGCTTAATGCTGCGGCCTCGAAAACCTCCCAGCCATATGATCGATATCGAGCCGATACATCCTCTGTGAATGCATAATGAGTATCGCCTTCAATAGAGATTCGGTTGTCATCATAAATAACTTTTAGATTGCCGAGTTGTTGTGTTCCGGCTAAAGAAGATGCTTCAGTGCTCACGCCTTCTTGAAGATCTCCATCACTACAAATAACCCAAATGTTGTGGTCAAAAGGAGATTCACCCCACTTGGTATCAGGATCAAGTAATCCGCGTTCATAACGAGCCGCCATAGCCATGCCGACAGCATTAGCTACACCTTGTCCCAGCGGACCGGTTGTTGTTTCAACACCTACGGTGTGGCCAAACTCAGGATGTCCTGGAGTTAATGAACCCCAAGTGCGAAACGCTTTTAAATCATCTAGTGACAAGCCATATCCGCTAAATAGCAGTTGTACATATAGAGTCAATGAAGAGTGGCCACAAGAGAGAATAAATCGATCCCTGCCAATCCAATTTGGGTCCTTCGGATCATGCCGGAGAAATCTCTGGAAAAGCGTGTAAGCAACTGGTGCCAATGACATTGCGGTGCCTGGGTGGCCGTTGCCCACCTTCTGAACCGCATCCATTGAAAGTGCTCGGGCCACCGCAACCGCATGATCATCCAATTCGGACCAAGGTTTTTTTGCTGGATACATAATCATCCCTCTCGATTTAGCGCTGGACTGGAATCTGGATTTAATTTACGGCCCATTAAGTTTCCTAGAATTACTAGGTTCCAGGCAGCAATCCACACTAAGACTGCACCCACCAAATGCATGCCGACGAGAACCTCTGGTAAGCCGGTGAAGTACTGCAGGTAGCCAATAGCTCCTTGAGATAAAGCAACCGCAAGAAACACCTGAACTTTTTTATTAACAATCCTTTTAGTTGCCTCACTCTCGCCGAGACGAACCGCAATAAGTAAAGCCACAGTCACCCCAATAAGTGCGATTACTAAGTCGGCGTGAATCCATGACATGGTTTTGGCATCAAGGTTAAAACGCTCAGCGGTTGTATCTCCGGCGTGAGGTCCGCTACCGGTCACAATCGTTCCGACGATTAGAACAGCGCAGGTTAGAAAAAGATGCAAAGCCATCAATCTTTTAACGATTGGGATTAAAGCTAAATAGCTCGGGGTCTTTTGATAAATTCGTTGTCTTAGCGATAAGGCACCGGCAATCAAAACCATGGAAAGCAAGAAATGAGCTGCGACTGTTGCGGGATTTAATCCGGTTAGAACAGTTATGCCACCAAGAACACCTTGAGCCAAGATTCCAATGATTTGAAAGCCGCCCATCTTTCGCAAATCTTTACGGCGATTTCTCAAAATCGAGATCATTAAGGCCAAAGCATTTAAAAGTAATACGAAAGTTAAGAGTCGATTGCCAAACTCAATCCAAGCATGCAGTGGGGCTTCGGGTTGATCAGGGGTTGGCGTATATGAGCCTGGTGTGCACTCTGGCCATGTGGAACATCCCAGGCCGGATCCAGTTATGCGGACAGCTCCGCCGGTAACGACAATGGCGGATTGAGTGAAAACCATAAGGTTGGCCAAACGTCTCAGTGCGGTCGTGGCTCCAACCATTTTTGTTGTCACGGGCAGAGCCTATGTCTCGGCCCGCTTTCTCAAGTGGCGTCGCGCCATGAATTACGCAACAATTCCGTTGTGAAAACCGCCGCCCCAGAGGATATGAGGACCCGCGACCAGGTCGCGCGCGCCATCCTTGAGACCGGCCCCTCTACCGCAGTGGCCTTAGCGGAAAAGTTGCAGCTCACCCCGGCCGGAATTCGTCGTCATCTAGATCAATTGGTAGCCGATGGGATCCTTGAGGAACGGGAGCCACATTTAAGAAGTACACGAACCCGGGGTAGACCCTCCAAGGTTTTTGTAATGAGTGACCAAGGTCGGCAGCGCTTTGAACATTCCTATGATGATTTAGCTGTATCAGCGCTCAAATACATCGCAGCCAATAGCGGAGAGCATTTAGTTACCGGGTTTGCTAGGCATCGCGCAGAGGAAATCATTAAGCGTTCGCTACCAAATGTTACAAAATCAAAAGATCCTATTGATGGATTGGCTGAGTTTTTAAGTGATGAGGGATATGCGGCAAACACCCATGCCCATGGCATCGGTGTTGAGTTGTGCCAACATCATTGCCCGATCGCCCATGTTGCGGCTGAGTTTCCGCAGTTGTGTGAAGAGGAAACAAATGCTTTTTCCAAGATTCTCGGCACACATGTGCAAAGGTTGGCAACAATCGCACATGGTGACGGGGTATGCACTACCTTCATTCCCCAAATAGGAAATAAAAAAACATCCGACAAGAAACCGATAAGCAAGAGAAAGCTGAGCACGCGATGAGTCAAACCGCCCATCCAGAACTTGAAGGCATTGGCAAATATGAATACGGCTGGTCCGATAAGGATGTTGCTGGCGCCAATGTAAAGCGTGGCCTAAACGAGGATGTTGTTCGAGATATCTCCTCGAAGAAGAATGAGCCACAGTGGATGTTGGATCTGCGCCTCAAAGGTTTGTCACTTTTTGACAAGAAGCCTTTGCCAAACTGGGGATCAGATCTTTCAGATATTAAGTTTGACACCATTAAGTACTTCGTGCGCTCCACTGAGAAACAAGCTACTTCATGGGAAGAGCTTCCCGAAGACATTAAAAATACATATGACCGTCTCGGTATCCCGGAGGCGGAAAAGCAGCGTCTCGTAGCGGGCGTAGCTGCTCAATATGAATCAGAGGTTGTTTACCACTCTATCCGCGAGGATTTAGAGAAGCAGGGCGTTCTATTTCTTGATACTGATACAGCCCTACGTGAGCACGAGGATATTTTTAAAGAGTACTTTGGCTCCGTAATTCCAGTAGGGGATAACAAGTTTGCAGCTCTTAACACGGCGGTTTGGTCAGGTGGCTCCTTTGTCTATGTACCAAAAGGTGTTCACGTAGAGATTCCACTTCAGGCTTACTTCCGAATCAATACAGAGAACATGGGACAGTTCGAAAGAACTCTAATCATCGCTGATGAAGGTTCATATGTTCATTACGTTGAAGGTTGCACTGCACCGATCTACTCCTCTGATTCACTTCACTCAGCAGTAGTTGAGATTATCGTCCGCAAAAATGCCCGCGTTCGTTACACAACAATTCAAAATTGGTCTAACAATGTTTATAACTTGGTTACCAAGCGTGCTACATGTGCGGAAGGCGCAACAATGGAATGGATCGATGGCAACATCGGCTCCAAGGTAACTATGAAATACCCAGCCGTATTCATGATGGGTCCACACGCCAAGGGCGAGACTCTCTCCATTGCTTTTGCAGGAGAGGGACAACATCAAGATGCCGGCGCAAAGATGGTGCACGCTGCTCCTTATACATCTTCAACCATCATCTCAAAATCGGTTGCACGTGGCGGAGGCCGCACCTCATACCGTGGTTTGGTTCAGGTACAAGAGGGTGCTCATCACTCCAAGAGCACCGTTAAATGTGACGCACTTCTAGTAGACACCATCTCTAGATCTGACACATATCCATATGTTGATGTTCGCGAAGATGATGTGTCAATGGGTCATGAAGCAACCGTTTCAAAGATCAGCGATGACCAACTCTTCTATTTGATGTCCCGTGGACTTTCCGAAGATGAAGCGATGGCGATGATAGTGCGCGGATTTATCGAGCCTATTGCGAGAGAGCTTCCTATGGAGTACGCCTTGGAATTAAACCGACTAATTGAGCTGCAAATGGAAGGAGCCGTTGGTTAATGTCAGCGTTACCTACCAATTACTTGGCCCCTTCTGGAAGAGAAGAGGCGTGGCGATTTACCCCGATGAAGCGCATCGCCGGACTCCATGATCCTGCAACCGCTGTTGCAGATCGCATCTCTATTGAGTTAATCGGAGCTGCGCGTCCCGGATTTACTATCAGCAAAGTTAAAGCTGCTGATCTACCGGCTAAATCCTCTACCGATGATGCGATTATTCAGAGAGTTCGCGCTGGTGTATCTGAGGTAACCCATCTGCAAATCTCTCAAGAGGCGGTTGTTGCAGAGCCCATTATTCTTACTAGAAAAGCCGGCAATGGTGGAGAGTTCTCCAGAACGGTAATCACCGCCGGGGCGCACTCCAAAGCAACCGTAATCGTTGAAAACGCAGGGGAAGCAACCATTGGTGAAGAGATAGAACTTCGTTTAGAGGCAGGTTCGAATCTAACATTCATTTCGCTTCAAGAGTGGAGCGCTAATGCAGTCCATCTCGGACGTCATCATGCGATTGTTGGACGCGATGCAACATTCAACTCAATTACCGTAACAATTGGTGGATCACTGGTTCGCTTGTTGCCGACAGTTGAATACTCAGATCAAGGTGGCAGTGCAGAGTTATTGGGTCTTTATTTTGCGACCGATGGACAGCATCTCGAGCATCGAGTACATGTTGATCACGGCATACCAAATGCCAAGTCCCGAGTGACCTACAAAGGTGTTTTGGCTGGCGATCAAGCCCGAACTGTTTGGATTGGCGATGTATTTATCCGTGGCAACGCAGAAGGTACGGATACCTATGAATTGAATAAGAATCTCTTGCTCACCGATGGTGCTCGAGCAGATTCAGTTCCTAATCTAGAGATCGAGACCGGAGAGATTGTTGGCGCAGGACATGCCAGCACTACCGGACGTTTTGATGATGAGCAGTTGTTTTATCTTATGTCTCGTGGAATTCCGATGGCAGATGCAAGAAGACTGGTAATCCGTGGGTTTTTCACTGAGATTATTAACCGGATTGGCAATGAAGCTATCGAAGAGCGTTTGATGTCGCGGATTGATGCCCAACTTGAAAAGGTGGGTGCTTAATTGAGCAACATTCAGGTTAGTTTTGACTCTCTTCCAGAAGGCAAGCCACAAAAGGTTGCGCTGGGGGATAAAGATGTCTGCGTCGCCCGTATAGGTGATGAGGTGTTCGCCGTATCGGATATGTGCACCCATGCAGAAGCATCACTATCTGAGGGCGACATTTCAAATTACAAAATTGAATGCTGGCTGCATGGAGCAGAGTTTGATCTTCGCACCGGTGAGGCCAAGACTCCACCTGCGGTTGAGTCACTAGAAACATTTGCAGTTCATCGTGATGGAGATACCGTCACGATTTCATCGAAGTAAAGGTCTGGAGCGAAAACATGTCACAACTTGTAATTAAGAATCTACAGGTCGGAGTAGAGACAGAGTCCGGTATGACAGAAATTCTTCGCGGCGTTGACCTAACTATCAACTCCGGTGAAGTGCATGCCATCATGGGACCAAATGGTTCCGGAAAATCTACTTTGGCTTACTCGATTGCTGGTCATCCGAAGTACACAATCACTGGTGGATCGGTAACTTTGGATGGCGCTGATGTACTAG
>JBEAXZ010000064.1:0-5792 GCA_041159565.1 Actinomycetota bacterium
CTTCTAGATGATTTGCTCGGATGAAATCAAGTTGGAGATCTTTCAATAGAAGGTCTATTACATTATGGAAACCACCAGAAACCACACCTACTTTATAGCCGCGGCTTTTTAACTCTTTAACAAGTTCAACTGCGCCTACGGAAAATGAGATTTGTTCAAGAACCAGATCAAAAATGTTGACGGGTAAACCTTGGAGGAGAGCTACTCGTTGGCGAAGGGCTTGATCGAAATCTAAATCACCACGCATGGCGGCTGAAGTAATTTTGGCAACTTCAGCGCCATGCTTGGTATGAGAAGCAAGTAGGTCGATGACCTCCTGTTGAATAAGTGTGGAATCAACATCAAAAATAGCGAGTTGGTAGCTCATAAGATTTCTAATGCAACATCTAGACCAAACGGCTTCATGGTGGAAATCAACTCACGTTCGAGAGCGTCAGCGTGAGCTGGGTCAAAATGTATTTGTACTGCTGCAATAAGCCGACCAGCCATATATATGCTTTGTTGGTCTTCTATCTTGAGGCTGTATTCAGAGAGAATATCAATTACTTTTTTAATCGAATCAAGGTCACCGTTACCACTTATCAGAATTATCGCACTGCCTTTGAAGGAGCCTGAGGCTGAGTTATTTGAATCGAGGTCGTGGCTCACTTTGCAATTTTAGCGAAAATCTCCCAGTGAAAGTGTATCTTCGCCACCTATGGAGCCAGTTCTAAGCCTTTCAAATGTAGAGGTACATCGTTCCAACAAATGCATTCTGGGCCCCATTTCGTGGCAGGTATTTGAGGGAGAGAAGTGGGTTATCCTCGGCCCAAACGGAGCTGGAAAGACAACGTTATTGCAACTAGCGGCAGCACTCACTCATCCCACCAAGGGAAGCGTCAAAATCCTGGATGAAAAAATGGGTGCAGTTGATGTATTCGAGTTAAGACCAAGAATAGGTTTCACATCTAGTGCAATGTTGGAGTTATTGCCAAGCGACGAGAAAGTTATCGATGTGGTTCTAACCTCTGCTTATGCAATTGCAGGCAGGTGGCAGGAGGAATATGACCTGTGGGATGAATCAAGAGCGAAGGCACTTTTGAATGTTTTTGGAGTTAGAGAGTTAGGTGAACGTTACTTTGGAACTTTGAGTGAAGGGGAAAAGAAGCGGGTTCAAATCTCTCGGGCTTTAATGGCCGATCCGGAGGTTTTGCTCCTAGATGAACCGGCTGCCGGATTAGATTTAGGCGGCCGCGAGGATATTCTCTCGAGAATTACCGCGTACACAAGTGAAGAGTCAGCTCCAGTTACCATAATAGTTACCCACCATATTGAAGAAATTCCGGCGGGATCAACACATGCACTTCTTCTTAAAGAAGGCAGAGCGGCGTACTCCGGACCAATATCTGAGGTTCTAACAGCCGATAATTTACGTGAGGTTTTCGGAGTTAATCTGAAGCTTCATTTTGATGGTAACAGATACTTCGCAACCGCGGGTTAATGATGCTTTTTGAGCTAGTGCCAGAGCCCTGGCATCCGGTATTGGTTCATCTCACGGATGAAATCAATGAAATAGGAAAACAACTGCAAGCGCGAGCAGATCAGGGTGAACGGGTACTTCCCGATAAGAGGTACGTTTTTCGAGCATTACAAACGCCTCCAGAGGCGATTAAGGTGGTGATAGTTGGGCAAGATCCATATCCGAATATCGCAGATGCCATTGGGTTAGCTTTCTCAGTGTCACCAAGAAGTTCTGGTTTGCCTGGCTCATTGATGAATATTCAGAAAGAAATACTTACCGATATCGGATCGACAACAACATCCGACGGGGATCTAACTCGCTGGAGTGCTCAAGGAGTTCTTTTGCTGAATCGAGTCCTCACTGTTAGCGCAGGAGACAGCGGCTCTCATGCTGACCTGGGCTGGCAGCAAATTACCCATCAGATAGTTCAACATGTAGCCAGCACGAAAGCTGTTGGTGTGCTTTGGGGAAATACCGCTAGGGAGCTAGCTCCTTTGTTTGATGCTGATTCATTGGTCGAAGGTGTGCACCCTAGTCCTTTATCCGCTCATCGAGGTTTCCTTGGTTCTAAGCCTTTTTCTCGAGTTAATCAGATTCTCAATGCGAGGGGTTTATCTGAGATTATCTGGTGAGTTTGAAAATGAAAAAGGCCCCGGTAATCCGGGGCCTTTCTTTGTTTCAGATTATGAAACCCAAGTGTTGATTGGGTTATTCAAGAAGTAGATCATGAACAAGCCAGCCACTAGTAGCAGTAATGGATGGATATCTTTTCTTCTTCCTTGTAGCAATCTAATGACTACATATGAAACAAATCCTGCGCCAATACCTACTGAGATGTTGTAGGTGAATGGCATCAAGATGATTGTGAGGAATGATGGAATGGCAATTCCGTAATCTTCCCAATCAATAGATTTAATCTGAGTCATCATTAAGAAGCCCACGATGATCAAAGCTGGGGTAGCAGCTTCGTAAGGAATGATTGCAACGAGTGGAGCGATGAAAGTTGTTAGTAGGAAGAGAACACCGGTAACCACTGAAGCTAAACCGGTACGTGCACCTTCACCAACGCCTGAAGCAGATTCGATATATGAAGTGTTTGAAGAAACTCCAGCAGCTCCACCTGCGGCGGCTGCTAAAGAGTCGACCAAGAGAATTCGATCTGCATTTGGCGGCGTTCCATCTTTATCATTCAATCCAGCCTCTTGACCGATTGCTGTCATTGTGCCCATTGTGTCGAAGAAGTCAGCTAGTAGAAGTGTGAATACAAGAAGCAACGCGGTGATTAGTGGTACTCGATCAAATGAACCAAATAGGTTGAATGAACCAAGTAGACCGAAATCTGGAGTGGCTACAACACTTTCTGGCATAGCTGGAATGTTTAGGTTCCAACCCTTTGGATTTACCTCACCGGTTGCGCCGTTAAACAAAGGACCAACCTTGAAAGCACTTTCAATCGCAATTGCTAATGCGGTTGAAATTACGATTCCGATTAGGAGCGCTGCTTTGATTTTACGAACCATCAAGCCGATGGTTAGGAAGAGGCCGAAGGCAAAAACTACGACCGGCCAACCAACAAGCTCTCCGTTGTTACCGAGGGTTACTGGTACTGGACCAGCCCCAGTGCGGCGAACAAAGCCTGCATCTACCAATCCGATAAGGGCGATGAATAGGCCAATACCTACAGAGATAGCGATCTTTAATTGGGTGGGAACGGCGCGGAAAACCGCGGTGCGGAATCCGGTCAAAACCAGTACCAAAATAATTAATCCTTCAAGTACGACAAGACCCATTGCATCGGCCCATGTCATCTTTGATGCGATTCCAACAGCGACGAAGGTGTTCAGACCAAGACCTGTAGCCAGCGCCAACGGGAAGTTGGCAACTACGCCCATAAGGATTGATAAGACACCCGCGACTAGAGCGGTTGCTGCTGCAATCAATGCGAGGTTCGGAGCGTCTCCGCCGCCGAGATATTTTCCATCAGCGTCTTTGGAGAGGCCGATGATTAGTGGATTTAGGGCAACGATGTAGGCCATCGTAAAGAAGGTGACTACGCCGCCACGAACCTCTTGTGCTACTGAGGATCCGCGTTGAGAGATTTTGAAATAAGAGTCGAGCATGCTCTTCCTTTCATCCCAGTTGAATGGGATGTCGCTAATTTTTTAACGGTGGTGGTTGCGACACCGCGTGGATTCAGTCCACAGGCTGAGGGGAGTGGCTTAAACCTATTGGTTACCGACTGGTAATCCGGGAAACGACACCAAAGGAGAAGGCAACGGAGTAACCAATAAATAGTGCGAAAAGTGCTGTTCCAAGCCCTGCAGTTCCACCCAGTATCACCCCTAGAGCAAGTACGCAGAGTTCAATCATTAGCCTTACTCGACCTACCGGAACACCAGTTCGACGATGAATAGAGGTCATCCAACCATCCCGAGGTCCTGGTCCAAGACCGCAAGTTATATAAAGAGCAGAACCAATGCCAACCATTGCGATTCCAGTCAGAACATAAATTAACTCGAAAGCAAATTGTTGAGGGTGTGGAAAAAGATGAATACCCAAATCTATGGCTAAAGCGATTATTAAAATATTAGAAATGGTCCCAATTCCGGGTCTCTCTTTAAGCGGAATCCATAAGGCGAGAACTATGCCGCTAATAATTAGGGTTGAGGCTCCGATGCTTAGGCCGGTGTTAATAGAAATTCCCTGAGCTAACACTGACCATGGCGCATTACCCAGTCCAGAGATGATTAACAGGCTATCGCCTAGACCGAAGATAAGTAATCCAAACGCAAGAATTAAGAAACGCTGATAACCAAAATCCCATCTATGTTTCGCTGTCCATGGAGTGGTTGGCACGGTCTTGTGTGGCTTTAATTTATTGAGCCATTCATTCATCAACCTAAGGTATCAGTAGCTCTACACTTATTGTCATGTTTATCGGCTTCGGGACCGCTTTGAACATTATTACCATTCTTTTAGGATCTGCAATTGGTGTTTTGATGGGAAATAAGTTGAGGGAGTCAACCCGCTCTCTCATGATGGATGTGCTTGGCGCGGTAACTCTAATAAGTGCGGCGGCCTCTGTTTTTGCAATGTGGGATGAGTCTTTGGTGATGAATACTCCAAAAGGCGCACCGTTGCTTATAGTTTTGGCAGCTCTTCTAGTAGGCGGGGGTTTGGGCGCATTTTTTAATATTGAATCCCGGTTGGAGAACCTGGGTATGTACCTGAAAGAGAAATTGGATAAAGATGGTAAATCCCCCTTTGTGGAGGGCTTTGTAACCGCTTCACTTATATTTGTTATAGGCCCACTTGCAATTCTAGGAAGCATAAGTGATGGCATGGCTACCGGCATCGAGCAATTGACCTTGAAAAGTATCTTGGACTTTTTTGCAGCAATGGCCTTCGCCGCTGCTTTGGGATGGGGAGTGGCAGCTTCAGCTTTGCCGGTAGGTATTTACCAATTCTTTTGGACCGGCGTGGGTTTATTGGCTGGGCAGGTTCTAACGGATTATCAGATTAGCGCCATGACAGCGGTAGGTGGAGTTTTACTTTTAGGTATCGCATTGAAACTACTCAAGATTAAAGAGATGGCTATAGGAAATCTCCTTCCATCACTTGCGCTGGCGCCAATATTTGCCTTGATAGCGAATAATCTATAGAAAAGGGTTAGAAACTTTTTGCATCAATAACAAAGCGATAGCGAACATCACTAGCAACGGTTCGTTCATAAGCTTTATTGATGTAATCCGCGGTGATAACCTCGACATCACTAACGATGTTGTGCGAGCCGCAAAAATCAAGCATTTCTTGCAGCTCTGGCATTCCACCAATCATTGATCCGGCTATAGATCTTCTTCCATTTAATAAGGTTCCGGCGTTTACCGAGTATGGTTTACCGGGTAATCCAATTACCACCAGCGTTCCATCAGTCTTCAAGGTGCTCAAATACGGTTCTAAATCGATATCAGCTGAAACGGTATTAAGGATCAGATCAAAGTACTTCTGTAAACCTTTATGCCAATCGGCGCTCTTGGTATCCACAAAGGCCGAGGCTCCCATCTGTTTTGCATCATTTTCCTTTGCTTTTGAGTGAGATAGGACAGTTACCTCAGCTCCGAGAGCTGCAGCAAACTTCACTCCCATATGGCCTAATCCACCTAAGCCCATGACAGCAATTTTCTTACCGGGTTGCGCCTGCCAATGTCTTAGTGGCGAGTAGAGTGTTATTCCGGCACAGAGCAATGGCGCCACTGCAGACAAATCGAGATTGTTAGGCACCTTAACCGCG
>JBEAXZ010000065.1:0-5785 GCA_041159565.1 Actinomycetota bacterium
ATTCTTGGAGTTCCCGCGTTAAAGCTACGTGGAGATTATCTGGCCATTATTACTCTTGGTTTTGGCGAGATTGTCCGAATCGTTGCACTCAATCTAGGAACGCTGGGTCGTTCTGAAGGTATTTTGAATATCCCAACCCCGCCATCAGTATTTGGTATCGAATACAGTTTTGATAGCCATCGCATCTACTACTGGACGCTTCTAATACTCATTCTTTTCGCAATCTGGATGGTACGCAGATTATCTGTCCGTCGCGCCGGAAGAGCGTGGGAGTCGATTAGACAGGATGAAGATGCGGCGGAATTAATGGGTGTTCCAACCTTTAAATACAAGGTATGGGCGTTCGTGCTGGGAGCCTCAGTTGGCGGAGCAGCTGGTGTGTTTTATGCATCAAAAACCCTATTTATCGCGCCAGATAATTTCACACTTCAAATTTCAATCTTGATTCTGGCCTGCGTTGTTTTCGGCGGCATGGGAAATATCTGGGGTGTAATTCTGGGAGCTGTTATTTTGGGTTATCTACCTGATCGCATCCGCTTCTTATCAGATGCCCGACTACTAGTTTTCGGCTTAGTGCTGGTAATCATGATGAATCTACGTCCTGATGGTTTGCTGCCACGTAAAAAACGTGAGAAGCCACTTCCAAAGCAGGTGCAGTAATGTCTAATTCCATAATCTCTTTAAACAATGTAACAATGAAGTTCGGTGGCGTTACCGCCCTGAACGATGTCACCTTTGATGTAAAGCAAGGTGAGATTTTGGGTTTGATCGGACCTAATGGTGCTGGAAAAACAACGGTGTTCAATGTGATCACTGGGGTTTATCAGATTACCTCTGGAGCTATCGATTTTGATGGCAAATCTCTATCTGGCACAAAGCGTTACAAAATAACCAAGCGCGGCATAGCTAGAACTTTCCAGAACATCCGTTTGTGGGGAGATATGACAGCGCTGGAAAATGTTGTTACCGCAACCGATACCCACAAGAAATCAGGTCTGCTTAGCGGTTTGTTTGGAATGCCTATCTCTCGAAAAGAGGAGAAGCGAGACAAAGCCCGCGCTCAGGAGCTACTTGATTTCATAGGCATCGGAGAGTATGCCGATCGTTTGGCACGTAATCTGCCTTACGGAGTTCAGCGCCGACTTGAGATTGCAAGAGCGCTGGGTACAAATCCCAAACTTGTTCTACTTGATGAACCAGCTGCAGGTTTCAATCCATCGGAAAAGGTTGAATTAGCAGCGACCATACGCAAGATTCGCGATGCCGGTTATACAGTTTTGCTAATTGAGCATGACATGTCATTGGTTATGAAGGTTTCCGACCGTGTAGTGGTTCTGGATTTCGGCCAGAAGATCGCAGATGATGTACCAAACAAGGTTCAAAATGACCCACGAGTTATCGAAGCGTACTTAGGAGTGCCTGAAGATGCGTCTTGAGATTAAGGATTTACGGGTTGCCTACGGCAAGATTGAGGCGCTTAAAGGGATTTCAATCACCGTTAATCAAGGCGAGATTGTCTCTTTAATTGGCGCTAATGGTGCTGGAAAGACCACGCTACTTAAGACTATTTCTGGAATATTGAATCCAACCGCAGGAAGCATTACCTATGATGGCGAGAGCATTCTGGGCCATAAAGCGCACCAGCGTGTACATCTGGGAATCTCCCAAGCACCTGAAGGTCGCGGAATTTTCCCTGGCCTGACAGTTCTGGAAAACCTCGAATTGGGTACTTATCACTTGAAATCAAAGAAGAGTGAGATGCAGGAAGACCTCGAGATGGTTTATGGACTTTTCCCGAGATTAAAAGAACGCATGACTCAGACTGGTGGAACACTCTCTGGTGGAGAGCAACAGATGTTGGCTATTGGTAGAGCGCTGATGGCAAAGCCGAAGGTTCTGTTGCTAGATGAGCCGTCCATGGGTCTTGCACCTCAGATGATTGCCAATATTTTCCGCATCATTACTCAAATTAACAAACTTGGTGTGACAATCCTCTTGGTTGAGCAGAACGCACAACAAGCGCTGTCTAGGTCTGATCGGGCATATGTTCTTGAAACAGGTTCGATTACAAAAGAAGCTAAGGGCAAGGATCTACTGAATGATCCTCATGTTAAATCCGCTTACCTTGGTACCGGAGCTCACGAGCTCGATTAATCAACGCTCTGCGAGAATCAAACAGGTAATTCTTGCGGTGCAGGTTTTTTCCCCTTTGTCATTTGTAATTTCAACGTTGTAGGTGCACAAGGTTTTTCCCAGAGTCACGGCTGTTGCAACGCCAGTAACAACTCCAGAGGTAGCTGATTTGTGATGGCTGGCGTTGATCTCAATGCCCACAATTCTTCGAGTAGGCCCGGCATGTAAATGTGTGCCAACAGATCCCAAACTTTCCGCCAAAACGACATTGGCACCACCGTGTAACAGGCCAAAGGGTTGGGTATTTCCCTCTACCGGCATAGTCGCCACGAGACGCTCTGGAGAGGCTTCGATGATTTCAATTCCCATCTTCTTGTCGAGGTCGCCGCGGCCACGTTCATTGAGGATCTGCATGAAGTCTGTCATGCGGGTAATTGTAGGCATCAATCTCTAGGATTTACGGGTGAAGAAGGCGAAGTTGCTACTGCTAGATGGCCACTCTTTGGCCTATCGCGCCTTTTATGCCTTGCCAGTTGAAAACTTTGCTACTTCGAGCGGGCAACATACCAATGCGATTTATGGTTTTGCATCGATGATTATTAACCTAATTAGAGATGAAAAGCCAACCCACATAGCGACCGCCTTTGACGTCTCTCGAAAGACCTTCCGAAGTGAGAAATTCCCCGAGTACAAGGCAAATCGGGCCAGCACTCCTGATGAATTTCGCTCTCAAATTTCTTTTATTAATGAACTGCTAGATGCCTTTCAGATTCCGCATTTTGAATTAGAGGGTTATGAAGCTGATGACATCATCGCAACTTTTGTCGATAAGTACTCCAGTGAGGCTGAAATTTTGATTTGTACTGGAGATAGAGACTCCTTTCAATTAGTGAAAAAAGGCGTGACAGTTCTATATCCTAAAAAAGGTGTAACTGAATTAGCTCGCATGACTCCAGAAGCGGTAGTTGAGAAGTACGGATTAACACCGGAGCAGTACCCGGATTTTGCTGCGTTGCGAGGAGATCCAAGTGACAACCTTCCCTCCATTCCAGGAGTAGGGGAGAAAACCGCCACCAAATGGATTCAAGAGTTTGGCTCTTTAAAAGAGTTGATTGCAAAAGTGGATGAAGTGCCTGGTAAGGCAGGAGATGCACTTCGGGCTGCCTTGCCATCTGTAATTACAAACCGAGAGCTAACCCAACTTCGCCACGATCTACCTTTGTCTATTGCCTTTAATGATCTTCAGTGGAGCGGAATAGATAAAGCCCATACCACCAAGTTATTTGATCAATTAGAGATCAAGGCCTTGAAGGAGAGAATTAAGAGTCTCTACGCCACTTCAGAAGCGGTAGAGATTTCTAATCAAAAAGTCGTTGTAAAAGAGGTAGGCGCGAGTGATTTCTTGAAAGAATTAAACTCTACAAAAGATTTTGTTCCTGCAAGGTTTAGCGAAACCTCCATAGCAGCCTCCTTTTCTGAAGGCGCGGTATTTGTGACCCAAAGGAGCAAAGTAGCTGATTCGATCAGTAAATTTGAAAAATGGATTGTGCATGGGGCAAAAGAGCTCATCCGCCAAGGTGTCATATCCAAGGTAGCAATTGATACGGAGATTGCAGCCTATTTGCTTAATCCAGGGGCGAGAGATTTAGATCTTGAATCAGTTCTGCGCAGATATATCGGTGTTGAGTTCGAGGATTCTCAAAGCGATTTGTTCTCGGAAGGTTGGAATCCAGAGGCTCCGGCTTACATGCAACAACTCTGGAAAGTTCTTACTGCAGAGCTAGAGAAACACAATGCCTTACAGCTATATCAAGATTTAGAGATTCCGACCATGCATGCGCTGGCGAAGATGGAAGCGGTTGGAATTGGGGTCGACAGCGCAGCGCTCAAGAAACTTCATAGTTTTTTTAAATCTGAGGAGAAGAGTTCAATCACAATTGCGTATGAATCGGTTGGCCATGAGTTCAATGTTGCCTCACCGAAGCAGCTGCAAACAGTTTTATTTGAGGAGTTGAAGCTGCCAAAAACCAAGAGAATCAAAACTGGTTTTAGCACCGACGCTGAATCTTTAGAGTGGCTATATGAAACTACCAAGCATCCAGTTTTAGAGGCGTTGCTTCGAGTGCGCGAGGTCGGAAAGTTGCGAACGACGGTTGAGGGATTGCTATCGGCGGTAGCAAGCGACAACCGAATTCATAGCAACTTCCAGCAAACGACAACTGCAACGGGCCGACTCTCCTCAACTGATCCAAATCTGCAAAATATTCCAGTACGCACTGAAGAGGGACGCAGGATTAGAGATTGTTTTGTTGCCCAAAAACCTTTTGTCGATCTTTTAACTGCTGATTACAGTCAGATTGAGATGCGAATAATGGCGCATCTATCTGATGACAAAGAGCTGCTGGAGGCGTTTCGCACGGGGGAGGATCTTCACTCAACAGTTGCAGCTCAGGTGTTTGATGTAAAGGTTTCTGAAGTCGATGCTGATATGCGTCGCCAGATCAAAGCTATGTCCTATGGATTGGCTTACGGATTGTCCTCGTTTGGACTGGCGCAGCAGCTAGATATCTCACCGGGCGATGCCAGTGCATTGATGGCCAAGTACTTTGAAAGATTTGGCGGAATTCAGGATTACTTGAAGCAGGTTGTGGTTAGGGCTCGAGAATTGGGATATACCGAAACTATTTTGGGTCGGAGACGCTATTTGCCAGATTTAAATCATGAAAATCGCCAACGTCGAGAGATTGCAGAGCGCATGGCTTTGAACGCACCAATTCAAGGTTCGGCAGCGGACATAATTAAGGTTGCGATGCTGAACGTTGACCATGCGATTAATCAGCAAGGATTGAAATCCCGTCTTCTGCTTCAGGTGCATGATGAGTTGATATTTGAGGTAGCTGAAGGGGAGCACCAGTCCATGGAGCAGTTGGTGCGTCGCGAGATGGGCAACGCATACCCTCTGAAAGCACCGCTTGATGTAAACGTTGGCTTTGGAAAGAGCTGGGATCTCGCAGCCCATTAAGGCTCAAATTGACCCTGAAGCCCTCAGGAAAGTAGCCTTGCGCTCCGCGCTTGAAGGACCTGTAAATCCTCAGACCTAGCAGGATGAACCCAGATTTGAAGAAATCGGAGTCGGAACTTAAGCGTGCCCTACTAGAACAATTCCCCACGGAGTACCTTGTCAACTCAAATTTCTTTAAACGATATTGGATCAGCAGAAGATTTTCTCGCCGCAATTGAAGGCACAATCAAAAACTTTAACGATGGAGATTTAGTATCTGGCGTCGTTGTCCAGGTTGATCGCGATGAAGTCCTTCTAGATATTGGCTACAAAACAGAAGGTGTAATTCCATCCCGCGAACTCTCTATCCGTCATGACCTAGATCCAAGTGAATTGGTCAAAGTTGGCGACCGAGTAGAAGCATTGGTTCTACAGAAAGAAGATAAAGAAGGACGCTTAATTCTTTCTAAGAAGCGTGCCCAGTATGAAAAGGCATGGGGCGAAATTGAAGGAAAGAAAGAGCGCGACGAAGTCGTAGTCGGAACTGTAATTGAGGTAGTTAAGGGTGGTCTGATTGTTGATATCGGATTACGTGGCTTCCTACCGGCATCACTTGTAGAGATGCGTCGAGTCCGTGACCTTTCTCCATAC
>JBEAXZ010000066.1:0-5764 GCA_041159565.1 Actinomycetota bacterium
CGTTTTACCAGCTCCGGTCGGTGCTGCGACAAGAACACTCTTGCCATCTTCTAGGCTATGACAGCCAGCTAATTGAAAATCATCGAAAGTAAAATCGTAACGTTGCATGAATTGATTTGTTAAATGATACTTGTTGCGTATTTTTGCAGCCCGATACTTCTCTGCTGGACTCAATTCCTTCATTTGCGCCAAACCTTTATGGCAGCCGCGAGAATCTCCACTCTTACCGGGAGAGGACCTATCCGCTCACCATCTGCATATGCGATCGCATCCGAGTCAATTTCGATGCATTTCCCACTCAAGAACTTAACCGCTGGATGATTTATATGACGCCCCCGATAAACCTTTGGGAAAACCTTTATAAACTCCAATTTAGATACTGGGCCAACAATCATCACATCCAAAATTCCATCTTGTGGGTCAGATTTCGGAGAGATTAACATTCCGCCACCATAACTTGTGCCGTTGGCAACTGCTATCAACATGGCTTTAGATTCGAAGCTAACGTCATCAACTCGAAATCGATAGTTTTTAGGTTTGAATTTCAAGAGCTCTAACAATATTGAGATGTTGTACTTCATTCGACCTTTGACTAGAGGTAAGGCATTTGCCCTCTCATTGACCAATGAATCAAATCCGGTACTCAAGATCTGTACAAAATACCTACCTCCTACGACACCAAGATCGATACTGCTTGCCGGTGAATTGAAATAGAGCTCTAAGTTTGAAATCGGATCCTCAATATTTATCCCCAGGGTCCGGGCAAAATCATTCCCGGTACCGGCAGGAATTACTGCTAATGGCAGATTAGTTCTGGCTAAGGATTGGACCGCCAGATTGATAGTCCCATCACCACCTATAACGATTAAGCCGTTTAAATCCTTATCCCTTATGGCTATCAGATTCTCTCGCGCTGTCACTGGATTTGTTGCAGAATAATCGCGATAGGCAATTTTCTTTTCATTGAGAATCTCAATGACCTGACTCTTTAAATTTGTCCCTTTTCCACTACCAGAGGAGGGATTAGAGAATAAGCCCCACATTTTTTATGGTTCGACGTTATCTATAGGAGTGGCGGCATCTACTGGGGCCGCCTCATCATCTGCGATTGATCGGCTTTTACGGTCACGCCTCTTATCCACCAATAAACCAATACCGCCGGCACCGAAATAGAAGGCAATTAACGGTAACGCTAAAGCCGCCATTGAAAGTGGATCAGCGGTCGGTGAAAAGGCAGCCACAAAAAAGGTAATGGCGAAAATCGCAAAACGCCACGGTTTCAAGATTGATTGACCTGACAAGACACCAATCAGGTTAAGGGAAACTAGAAATACCGGAAGCTCAAATGCGATTCCGAATATCAAGATTAAACGAAGCACGAAATCCAGATAATCATCAAACCGAATCAAGTTATTCAAGGACTCTGGTGTGAATCCAAACAGCACTTCTATTGCTAGAGGAAGAACGTAGTAAGCCAATGCCGCTCCCATTGCAAAAAAGGGTGTAGCCGCGATTATAAATAAGATTGAGTTGCGCTTCTCTTTTCGGTGCAGGGCTGGAGCTATGAACGCCCATAACTGATAGAGCCAGAAAGGGGCGGAAAGAATCACGCCGGTTAGAAATGAAACCTTTAATTGGAGGTTCAACGGACCTAGAACACCGCTGATGAACAATGCTCCGCAGTTTTGAGAGCCGGCTTCCTGTGCTAACCGTAAATCACATACCGGACTGGCCAATGTTGCGATTATTTCATTGTAGTTAATCCAACCAATAGCGCTGAAGATAACAATAAATAGAGCAGAACGTATAACTCGTTTTCTTAATTCACGAAGATGCTCCAAAAGAGGCATTGTGCCGCGATTTTTGCGAGCCATGAAACCCCACTAACGCATATTCATCCCGGGATAACCGGGAGATTAATTCGAGCTCTTATCTCCGTCTTCGTCCTTCTTATCCTCTTTATTGAGCTCTTTTACTTCGCTCTTGAAGATGCGTAGCGAACGGCCTAGTGAACGCGCAGAATCCGGTAACCGTTTTGCGCCAAAGAGAATTACGACAACTAATATTAAAAGGAGCCAGTGTGATGGTTCACGAAGACCGAACATTGATACTTACCTCTCATCTTCACTCGGTGAGGACCTAACGTTATCACGGCAGGGGATGTATATCGACGGACCAAATTTAAGAGACCGGTATTAGCCAATCAACTCCCGATACCGCTCTAGAGCGTTTTTCGCCTCTTTGTGGAGGAACTCTCGCATCTTCACAGGGGCGGAAATCTCCAAGCTAGGCTGAGAAAAAACGGTACGCATTAACCATTCATCTTGGAAAATCTTTATAACGTAAACGTTATCCCCGACCGATATAGCATCCTTAATGAGTCGATTGACTAATGACGGATCAGAGTCGGTGGTTTTAAGTCTTACCTGTGCCCCTTGCTCTTCATCTTGCGGCACGTTAAGAAATGTTGGACCTCCATCATTTTCTTCAGCCGTGATTATCTGCGCTATTTTGAAACTTCGAACTGCACCAACTCTGTGACAAAAAGCATTCAAAGTTGTGCCTTGTTCATTGCTTACTAACTCCATTGGTGTTATTTCTCTACCGGAGATCTCGTCCTTGGTGAGATTTAGATACTTGATGCTTAAGTTTTTGCCGGCTTGAATGGCGTTCTCAACAATTCTCTGTGTTTGCAGTTCCTTATCGATTTCCACATGTATAGCGTTTTCGGGGATAGCGCTTTCGTAAAGGGCGGAAAGTTTCTTTTGCAAGCTCTGTATCTCAGCTCTCTTTTCTCGATCTGGAATAAGTTCATAAAGAGCGCCTAGTGCAATTCTCGTCACAATCATCTCTGAAATCGTTAAAGTGCGAGGCTCCGCAAGATTCTGTGGATCTCTCAGGTAGACGAGTTCATCTTCAAAGGAAATGTCGATTAACTCTAAGGGTGTATATCCAGGTAGACCACACACAAAGAGTAGATTCAGATCTTTAATAATCTCCTCCTTGGAAACATTGAACTCTTTTGCTAGTTGGTTAATTGAAATGCCTTGGTTGTCCAAGATGAATGGAACTAAATCAAGTAATCGGAGCACGCGCTCTGCGGCATTCTCACTCATGCAGATCAACCAGCTTTTCAAATCTGCCCATCACTTGCTCTCGGAGTTCAATCGGCTTCACTAAGATTACTGAATCAAAGTGCCACAACGCTTTTTCCAGGGCTGTCTCTAAGGACTCCTCTTTAGTATGGATCAGATCCCACTCTTCATCAAAAATCTGTTCTGAATTCAGATTACTTCGCAATAACTGAGCTCGTCCTTTTCGGACCAACCATTCAACGTCAACTAGCTCACGATTGAGCATCACAAGGTAATCGGTAACGGAAAAATCTTTCGGAATTTCATACATCTCACGTTTCTTGTTTATGGAGATTTGGGAGACGATACGAGAGATTTTGAAAGCGCGAATATCTTTGCGGTCCAGATCCTCCCCTACCAAATACCAAGCGCCGTGCCAGGTACTCAATCCCATGGGGCAAACTCTTCGATTCTCAGAGTTTGGACTATCCTGTTTTTGATATTGAAACTCTATTGAGCTTCTCGAAGCCAATGCTTTGGCTATTTCATTCAAACTTTCCTCAACTAGTTCTATTGGAGAAATTACAGAAGGCAATGCTGACCGACCTGTGTGGTTTCCTGAAAGCAATCGTCGGGATGCTTCAGACGCCACCTTTTCGAAACCACCAGACTCCCAAAGCGCGAGCGCGGTAGCCAAAATACTTTTCTCGGATTCAGATATCGCCTTAAGCGGAAATCGATAACTCTCAGGCCTTATTCGATAACCAGCTTCATCTTCGAATAACGGATCTTGACTGGCGACCTCAATTTCGATCCCCAAATTGCGTAAATCATCCTTGTCTCGTTCAAACATCCGCTCTTTAGTTTCGGCGCTGCCGCTATATCCGGCCACTTTGTGGAAGATTTCACTCTTCTTCATATAGCGACGCGAGGCCAAAAGCGCCATGGTTAGATTTACTAACCGCTCGGTTTTGGCTTGACTCATGACCCAAAGATTAGTGGTCTTATGGTGTGATTTCTCCGCCTGCCCAGTTCTGCGGGATTTGCTTGATAAGGTTGCCAGATGAAAAACCATCGTTCCAAAACAGCCTTCGCAGCCTTTTTCTTATCGATCGCGCTGGTTTTAACCGGATGTACAACAGATGGGGGCTCGCCTTCTGATTCACCAATGGGTCAAAGTTCAGATATTGGAGGAAATATGCCAAAAGTGTCCGGTGCTGCAGGTAGTGCGCCAGAAATTGCCGCTCCGCAGGGAAACCCACCTACACAACTTGTCACTGAAGATATTTTCATGGGCGATGGTGCAGCTGCTGAGGCAAACTCAACGCTGACCGTTCATTACACATTAATGGCTTGGTCAACTGGTCAAATTGTTGAAAGTTCCTGGATGGGCGAGGCCGCAACCTTTGGCTTGAATCAAGTTATTTCAGGCTGGCAACAAGGCATTCCTGGCATGAAGGTTGGCGGTCGAAGGCTTCTGGTGATTCCACCAGATCTTGGTTACGGCGCTGCAGGGGGCGGACCAATAGGCCCTAATGAAACATTGATATTTGTAGTTGACCTACTGGCGGTTAGTTAATATCAAAACTATTCTGACTCTGGATTAAGGTCCTGTTCGGCATAACCTTTGGAAGGTCGACGCTTGCGGCGTATTGGCGTAGTGCCGTCAGGGAGTTTTCTCGTAAAGAGAAGGAAGCCGGTATGTGCGTTCATGCTGTGCATCGGCCTTACAGCTAATCCTTCATGATGCCAACCACGAAGCAGGGTTTCAAAACTCTCAGGCTCTGAAAAACGAAGTGAACTCTTAATGGCTTCGGCCACTTTTGAAAGTTGTGTAGTTGTTGCGACATAACAGCAGAGCACCCCACCAGGTTTAAGAGCTTGGTAGGCAACATCCAATGCATCCCATGGTGCCAGCATGTCGAAAATTACCCGATCGAAATCACCATCGAAGACACCATCTTGAACCCGAGAATTAACTAAGCGCCAATTTTCGGGCGCGTGACCAAAGTAATTTCTTACATTGCTACGTGCATTTTCAAAAAACTCTGCACGTTCTTCGTATGAAACCAACTGCCCAGTACCGATAGCGCGCAAGATTGAGATTGATAAAGCACCGCTTCCTGCTCCAGCCTCCAAAACCCGTGCGCCTGGGAATAGATCCGCAAACCCGACAATAATCGCTGAATCCTTCGGGTAAATGATTGTTGCGCCACGAGGCATAGAGAGCACATAATCATTAAATAGCGGTCTCATCACCTGATACTTCGTACCACTACTGCTTTCGACGGTACTACCCTCATCTAAACCGATGATCTCGCTATGATTAATCCAGCCCTTGTGGGAATGCCATTGTCCTCCTTCTTGTAGATAAAAGGAGTACATCTTTCCTTTGTGATCAGTTAACTGAACCCGATCCCCATTAGCCAGTTTCCCGCTTCCTAAACTTTTCATCTTAAATCCCCTATAAGAGAGTTGAATCTGCCCACTAAAGAGGCCACATTCGTACCCTCTAATGAATCAATATGCACAACTTTAGGACCAGTCGGAAGTTTAGCAACATGCGGAATGCCAATTACAAACGCTCCTGACTCGATTGCCGCGGTAGTTCCAGTTATTGAGTCCTCAAGTATCAGGCATTCCTTAATATCTACTCCCATTTGGGCCGCTGCCTTTAAATAACCTTCGGG
>JBEAXZ010000067.1:0-5677 GCA_041159565.1 Actinomycetota bacterium
TCACGGAAGAAGGCATAAATGAAAAATAAGTTTCCTAAATTGCTATTTATCAGCTCTATTTTCGCCCTCATTGCCTCGGCAATCCTAGTAGTGCCGGCTAAAGCGCAGATAAGTGGCGTTTCTATCGACTTTGCAGGTGCCCAGCCAACAACGTATAACCACCTGACTGGTGGCGGTGCTTGGAATGGTGGCACACCGAATGTTGACATCGCTAGATCCTTAGAAGGTGAAGATTTTGCATGTAAAGACGTGGTTAGTTATTTAACCAACATTTCAGTACCGAATACCTCAGATGTTCAAGCATTGGGATCAATGACTTTTCAGCTCCAGTACTCTTTTGATTTAGATACCACGGGTCAGTCTGGCGTCGCATTGAGCGCACCGCTCTCTGCTTCAGTAAATGGAGCTAGCGACACAGCTTCAATCAATGATGGAAACAGTACTGTTTCTCTGGTCAGCTCAACCACTACTGGACCTAAATTCTCTAGCGGCTCTGAGCTCTTTGCCACTTTTAACGTAACGGATGTCGAAGCCGGAGAGACGATCATCGTACGCATAAATGTGGTTGTTGATTGTAATCCAGGTTCCACGCCAACTGGAAACTTGCAAGCCAAATTAGAGACCGCTGATCTAATCTTCAAACAGGGCGATGTGCCTGTTAATCCAGCTGAGGCGCTGGGCTCTGGTGCCAGAACCATTGATTTGAAGAGCACAGACCGAGTTTTAGGCATCAACCCTGCTCCAAGTATCGATATTGAAAAGACACCGGACACTCAAACTATCTTTGATGGTTTGACCGCAAACTTCACAATTACAGTTACCAACACCGGCAATGTTTCTCTAAGTGATGTAGCAGTAACTGATGCTGCCACTCCATCTTGTGACAATACTTGGAGCTCGCTTGCTGCTGGAGAGGTTCAAACCTATACCTGCACCACGGTCGCTCTATTCTCCGCGCTAACAAATACCGCCGTAGTAGTTGGTAACTTTGAAACCACTCAGGTTACTGATCAAGACTCAGCCGCTGTCGTTATCGATTTCCTACCAAAGATCGATGTGAGCAAGACCGGCTCTGTGGCTTCGCTTCCGGAGACTGGTGGCCCAGTTACCTTCACCGTAGTAGTAACCAATAACTCGGTAGAGAACTTCATTCTCAACTCACTGGTTGATGACAAATTTGGTGAATTGAATGGGGTTGGTACCTGTGTGGTTCCACAAACCATTGCTGCTGCAGGCCAATACACATGTAACTTCACCAAGAGTTTGGCCTCGGATTCATTGGTAAGCCACACCAATACGGTGACCGCAAGCGGACAAGATCCTGAGGGAAATCAAGCCTCTAAGGGTGATACTGAAACCATCACCTTCACCGATGTCTTGCCAGATATCTCAATAACCAAAGTGGCTAATCCAACTGCCGCAAGATGGACTGGCGATTACATCGATTACACCTTCCGCATCACCAACAATGGTGCTGAACCTGTAGCCGTTACATCATTTGTAGATGACAAAATTACTTTGTCAGCAGAATGCTTGGCCTTAGTCGGTGCAACCATCGCACCAGCTGAATATGTTGAGTGTGCTACCAATGATTATTACCTAACCGGTATTCCTGGTGGTTCATTTGTAAATACCGCCACCACAGTTGCGCAAGACAATGAAGCAAATTCCGATACCGCTACCGCCTCCGCCACCGTTAACTTCTGGTGGTACGGACGTACCCCTGGCTATTGGAAAAATCATTCAGAGCTTTGGAATAGTGGCTATCAGCCAACACAATTCATACAAGATGTCTTTAACGTTCCAACGAATTACCTGTCCAATTCAATCCTTGATCTGGACAAGAATGGAGCAAAGGATACTTTGCTTGATGGTTTGGCCTATAGAGGTGGATCCGCCTTGAGTGGCGGTGCACAGACAATGTTCAGAGCCGCTATCGCGGCGCTACTCAATGAGGCCTACTACGGAGCCGATTATCCAGGTGCAGATACAACATCTGCATTGATTGCGTTAACCAATAGCAAATTAGCAACCCTCAATCGAGCACAGTTGATTTTGTTAGCTGGTTATTTCGACTTCTGGAATAACGCTGTTCACTCCTCGTTGCCATAGACGGTAAAAACAAAACGGTTGGCTCAAAATCTGAGCCAACCGTTTTTTCTGAGCCCCCCGTCAGGATTGAACTGACGACCTTCCGCTTACAAGGCGGATGCTCTACCACTGAGCTAGGGAGGCGAAGACGCTAATTATGTCAGGGGGTGAGAAAAGTAAGAAATCCAACGGGAAAAGCGTTGAGTTAGACCTTTAAGAGCTTCTTGCCCTTCTCTACCGCATCCTTGCGATCCTCAGCACCTAGTTTGCGATAAAGGTTTCTTAAATGGGTCTTTATGGTGTTTTTGGAGATATTGAGATTTGATGCAATCTCCTTTAATGGTAGGCCAGTCGCTAGATGTCGCAAAATATCCGCCTCGCGACGAGTGAGTGGATCTCCAGAACTATTTTTCATAGTCATCATTTTGTTCAGCTCCTCGCCTGCTGCCCTAGCCAATCTTTCATTAAATGCCGTTGGTGACTCTGTTGCCAGAGTTATGTAGTGCTGCATGATGTCTGATCTCTGCGTTAAGAAATGATGGAAATAACCATGCTTAGAACCAATCTCTATCGCTTTTGCAATAGCCTTTAGTTGCATCGCGGGTGAATCTTTCGCAATGTAGGCCTGGAACAGGTAATAAGTTATAGCCTGTCTTGGAATAGCTAAATCAAAGCTCTCAATTATTTTCCTCGTGTTATCAAGGTTTTCGTGGGTAATGCTGTTGGCAGCTTGGAAAGAGTTGACGAAGTACGATGGTTTGCATCTCTTCAAAAGTTCTCTGACTCTCTCATGGTCCAACATAAAGTGGCGCACTCGAATCTCCCAGATGTCTACCACGGCATTTAGCTCGGAAGACAGTGATTTTTCAACAATTAAATCTCGAGCCCTTTCGATACTTGATAAAGCCAGTTCAGAGTTTCGTAGCAATGAATAGTAATAACCCGCTCTGCCGAGAGAGCCAATGGCAACTGGATAATTGCCGGCAGATATAGCTTGATCGGCATTCTCATTAAGCAGCTTGATTCCGCTTTCAATTCTTCCGGCTTCTCCTTCGAGTATGGCTTCAGCTAACCGACTTCCATATGGGCCAAAGAAGCCACAAACACTTACTTTTGTAAGCGGGGATTGCGGTGTAATCAAATAATTCTGCGCCTCTACTAAGCGCCCTTCCTGGGCCGCGATAAGTGATCGCATCGCGACAATTGTCGAGTTTCTATAAGGAGCTTGATTTCTTTCGCTTATCTTGTCCAAAATCTCTGAAATTCTCTTTACCTTGTCGTAATCATCAACTAAGACCGCACCCCACAGTGCAAGTTGCAGAAAAGTAACTTGGTGTCTACTTTGGTCATTCTTATCTTTATATTTCTCCTCAAAAGCCTGTATCGCAAATTTCCAGTTATCCTCTAGTTGTCCTTTGGTATAACTGAGAATTGACTTTAGCGCCAAAACATCGCCACTCCAAGAGGCTGCTAGTTTGGAACTTTGCGCGCCTATGTATGACTCAAGATCATTGAGTTGAATCTCCGCCGCCTTGTTGTTGTTACTTAAAAATTCGATATAGAACTTGATAACTATTTCACCGATTTCACCCTGTCCAGCAAGGAAACGAGCTACAGGCAGCCAGTCCTGCAGTTCATTCACGGCCGAGCGCGCGATTGAATCTTGAATACTAGTTCCAATTGCTTCGACAAACTCCTGCCTGCTCAATATTTCGCCAAGCCTGACGGTTTCCCCAATCTCAATCAGTTTCGCCTTTATTAAGAAGAACTTGAATTGTTTTTTCAACCCGATCATTAAAACTCTTATTTCTACGTAAATTATCTAAAAGGGCATCTCGAAATAGTGGATGGATTTTGAACTCAGGAGGGGTCAGTTGGGTCTGTGTCACGATGATGGAATCCTGGCTGATTGTGGTTAATTCACGGACCGCATCCACATTATTGGTGAGCTCGAAAATCTCTTCTGGTTTTATACTTTGTAACAAACATAGATTCTCTAGAAGTTCACGTTGTTGATCATCTAATTTTGCCAAAACCCGGTTAGCTTCCAAGGCAAACTGTCGCTTTCCCTTGAGCCTTAAACTCGATAGCTCCTTACGTAAGTTTGAATCCATCTGGAGCAGTGACAAAACGATATGCGTCGTTGATGGCCAACCCTCAGTGAATTGAGCAATTTCCTCTATTTCTCGCTCTGTTAAGTCTGGGATTAATTCATGGGCGAGTTGTGTGGTCTCTTCAAGAGTGAATGAGAGTTGATCCGGGGTCACCACTGCAAAACGATTGATGCCAGCATCTCGAATGAAATCAGATCTTGGAGAGGTTGTAGTAACTAGAATCAACTTTATGTGCCGAGGCATTTTGCGCACAATCGCTAGAGATAAATCATTGTGCGACCGGCGGATCTCCTCGGCATTATCAATAACAATATTGAAAGGAGTTTTTTCCTCTTCCAGAATCTCAGCAAACTTTTCAATATCTGAGATTGAAACCTTTTTGGTTTTCTGCAATGAACTTAATTTCTTTTCCAGGTTAGGAACTTTCTTTTGTATCTCTTCAATAAACACCGTGAAAAGTTCTGTAGCGTTCGAAGTTGAAAATCCCTCTACCCATGCGGTTGGCAATTGCTGTGATTCCATCCATTGGCGTGCCAGAACTGTTTTTCCAAAACCCGCTGGGCCATATATGTAAACGATGTGATGCTCAGGGGTATTGATCTGATTGATCAATCTCCTGCGATACATCAAGGGTGAGCTCACAGGGCAATCCTCTGACTAATCAGCCCAGGGTGGGGTGATAAATCCGGCCTTAGACCGAACTTCACCCCCAATTTCACCCACCCCTCACGCATAAACGGGATAAATCCCTTTGCGTGGAACAATTACCGCCCTATGCCAAACCCAACGCCCGTCTGGATCAGTCCCGAAACCACATCGGTTAATCGCCTGCCGATGCTCAATATCGGCCACCTAATGACCATCTCTCTCGATGGTGATTGGAACTTTCAATTATTAGATCGTCCAGATCAAGAGACAAGTAAGCGTTGGCAAAGCATTCCGGTACCCGGACTTTGGACCATGATTAATGGTCAACAACCTTTTGGTGACAAGCCAATTTATACCAATGTGCAGATGCCATTTGATCAGCTGCCACCAAATGTGCCCAGCGAAAATCCCACAGGGGTTTACGAACGTGAGTTCTCTCTTCCCTCTTCCTGGAAGAACAAGAGAGTTGTGCTTTCGATTGGCGGCTTTGAATCAGTTGCGATTCTCTCTATTAACGGCAACGAAGTGGGTGTTGCAAAAGATTCTCGTTTAGCTTCAGAGTTTGATATCACCGAGTATTTAAATGGCGGTTCAAACCGAGTGCAGATAAAAGTTATCAAGTGGTCAGATTCCACATTTATCGAGGATCAAGATCAATGGTGGCATGGTGGAATCACAAGATCCGTAAAACTATTTGCTACCGAGTATGTGTTCATTGAAAGGCTATACGCCACACCTGGTTTGGAGAAGAACAACAAAGTTGGAACCTTGAAGGTGCGGGCTCATATCAACTCTATTAATGAAGCAGACATCTCAAATTACAA
>JBEAXZ010000068.1:0-5582 GCA_041159565.1 Actinomycetota bacterium
TTGCGGTACTCATCAAGTGTGGTTGCGCCAATTGTCTGGAGCTCGCCACGTGCCAACATTGGCTTGAGGATGCTGGCCGCATCAATTGCGCCTTCTGCTGCACCGGCACCGACGAGGGTATGGATTTCGTCGATGAAAAGAACAATGTCACCGCGGGTGCGGATCTCCTTTAGAACCTTCTTCAAACGCTCTTCGAAATCACCGCGGTAACGGGACCCTGCGACAAGTGCGCCAAGATCTAGTGAGTAAAGCTGCTTATCTTTTAGGGTCTCTGGAACATCGCCCTTAACAATGGCTTGCGCTAAACCTTCTACTACAGCGGTCTTACCCACACCTGGTTCACCAATTAGGACTGGGTTGTTCTTGGTGCGACGAGAAAGAATCTGCATAACGCGCTCGATCTCTTTTTCGCGGCCGATAACTGGATCAAGCTTTCCTTCGCGCGCGGACTGAGTGAGGTTGCGACCAAATTGATCAAGAACAAGTGAGGTAGATGGTGTTCCTTCAGCTGGACCGGTTGCTGGTTCTTTGCCTTGGTAACCAGAAAGTAATTGAATAACTTGTTGACGAACTCGATTTAGATCTGCGCCAAGTTTTACCAATACCTGTGCAGCAACGCCTTCGCCTTCACGGATCAAACCAAGAAGAATGTGTTCGGTGCCGATGTAGTTGTGGCCAAGTTGTAACGCTTCACGTAGTGAAAGTTCGAGAACTTTTTTAGCACGTGGTGTAAATGGAATATGTCCGGAAGGTGCTTGCTGACCTTGACCAATAATTTCTTCAACCTGTGAGCGAACCGCTTCGAGTGAGATTCCTAGGGACTCCATCGCCTTTGCTGCGACGCCCTCACCTTCATGAATCAATCCAAGAAGAATGTGTTCGGTGCCGATGTAGTTGTGGTTGAGCATGCGAGCCTCTTCCTGCGCGAGGACAACAACGCGACGGGCTCGGTCGGTAAAGCGCTCAAACATCGATCTGACTCCTTTTAAGAGGTTGACCCAACAACTTGGGGCTAGCGTATAAGAGGCGGCCATTTGGGGCGACCCTTATTTTTAAAGCTGAAGAAAGCCTCAAGATATGGGAATAACTGAGGGGTACAACCGCAAGATTTGGGATTTTATGCCCGGCCGGGCTTAGAGAATCTTGAGCATTCTGGTGTTGCCCAGGGTGTTGGGTTTCACACTCTCGAGGTCCAAAAACTCGGCGATACCTTCATCATAAGAGCGCAATAGTTGTTGGTAAACATCGGCCTCTACTGGTGCACCTTGAATCTCGGTGAATCCATGTTTGCCAAAAAACTCTGTTTCAAATGTTAAGCAAAACAATCTTTTTAATCCGAGAGATTTCGCACGTTCAATAACTTCATTAAGTATTTGGTGACCGACTTTTTGGCCGCGAAAAGCTTCATTTACCGCAACGGTACGCACCTCGCCCAAATCCTCCCAAAGCACGTGGAGTGCGCCGCAACCAATAATCTCATTATCTTTTTCAGCGACAAAAAACTCTTGCACTGATTCATACAACATAACGGTTTCTTTAGAGAGCAAACGACGTTGTAGAGAATAGGTATCAATAATTTTGCGAATCGCTTTGATATCGCTGGTGCGCGCAGGGCGGATTACAACTGACATCTTTACTGCTCTTCTGGTTTAACCAATGGGAAGAGAATGGTTTCGCGAATACCTAATCCGGTAAGCGCCATTAACAAACGATCAATTCCCATACCAACACCACCCATTGGTGGCATGCCATGCTCCATAGCGCGCAAGAAATCCTCATCAACCTGCATCGCCTCTAGATCACCTTTGGCACCAAGCTTGGCTTGCTCGACCAAACGATCTCTTTGAATTACTGGATCAATTAATTCGGAGTAGCCGGTTGCTAATTCAAATCCATCAATATACAAATCCCACTTTTCAACAATGCCCTTGGTCTCGCGGTGTTCGCGAACAAGAGGCGAGGTATCCACTGGATATCCCATAACAAAAGTTGGGCTTTGCAGATTGTCTTTGTAGACATGCTCAAAAATCTCTTCTGCTAACTTGCCATGAATCCACTTTGGATCGATCTTTAGCCCGATTTTGTGGGCGATTTTCTTAAGATCTTCAAAGGAGGTTTGTGGATTAACAACCTCGCCAACACTTTCGGAGATGGCGTCGTAGAAATTAATCTCTTTCCATTGCCCGCCAAGATCGCTGACGCGACCATCATGATGTGTCACTTTGTGGGAGCCAGCTACCGCCATGGCAGCGTTCTGGATTAACTCCTGGGTTAGCGCCTTCATATCCCGCCAATCGGCGTAAGCCCAATACATCTCGAGCATCGCAAACTCTGGTGAGTGGCTGGAATCAGCGCCCTCATTGCGGAAATTGCGGTTGATTTCAAATACTTTTTCTAAGCCGCCCACTACACAGCGTTTTAGGAAAAGCTCTGGGGCGATTCGTAAAAATAAATCGATGTCATAAGCATTGCTAAAGGTTTTAAATGGTCGAGCTGCAGCACCGCCATGCATGACCTGCAACATTGGGGTTTCTACTTCGATGAAATCATATTGATCAAAGGTGTTGCGCAAGGACTTCAAAACCTTAGGTCTAACCCGTGCGGTGTCGCGGGCTTCGGGGCGCACAATCAAATCCACATAACGCATCCGCACTCGGGTTTCCTCATTGAGTGGGTTGTGTTCGTTGGGAAGTGGGCGCAAAGATTTGGAGGCGATTTCAAAACTGTTGGCCAAGATGGAAAGTTCGCCACGCTTTGAGGTAATTACCTCACCGGTTACTGAAACTATGTCGCCAAGATCAATATCGGCTTTCCAATTTTCAAGTAAAGCTTCGCCAACTTTGTCTAAAGAAAACATAGCTTGGAGTTCGGTGCCATCGCCTTCACGCAAAGTTGCAAAGCAGAGCTTTCCAGTATCGCGTTTGAAAATGATGCGACCGGTTACGCTTTCAGTAACCCCGGATGATTTATCGGTTTCTAAATCTTTGAAACGCTCGCGGATCTCTTTTAGGGATGCGGTGCGGGGTACTCGAACTGGATATGGTGCGACGCCGCGATCTAATAGCGCGTTGCGCTTCTCGCGTCTAATCCTTAATTGTTCTGGGAGGTCGTTTTCCACCATAGTGGCGGCAGTCTATCCATTCCGTTCATGCACTAGACGCAGGCCAATGAGTGTGAGATCTGGTTCGTGATAATCAATGGTCTCGGAAATTCCTAGTACCAGCGGTGCTAATCCGCCGGTAGCGATGACAGAGATTTTGTCATTATCGGGATAGAGCGCATCCAACTCATCGCTAATGCGATTTACCAAGCCATCAACCTGGCCGGCAAAACCGTAAATAGTGCCGGATTGCAGGGCTTCTACCGTGTTTTTTCCAATTACCGATTTTGGTTTTACTAATTCAACTTTGCGCAGCTGTGCCGCGCGAGAGGCCAAAGCCTCAACTGAAATTTCAATTCCCGGTGCAAGTGCACCACCAAGAAACTCTCCTTTTGGTGAAACCACATCAAGATTTGTTGAGGTACCAAAATCCACCACGATGCAGGCGCCTTCCCCATATAAGTTGTGCGCTGCCAACGTATTTACGATGCGATCGGCGCCAATCTCTTTTGGGTTATCTACTAGTAATGGCACGCCGGTTTTAACGCCAGGTTCGATGATGGTGGTACGAATATCTTTGAAGTATCTACCAATCATGGTGCGGGCTTCGCGAAGTACCGAAGGAACAGTAGAACAAAGTGCTAACCCGGTAATTGTGTAACCGGTAATAAGTGAGCGGTACTGCAACAACAACTCATCTGCGGTATCGCGGGCATCGGTTTTGACCCGCCAGGAGTCAATCATCTCCTCACCATCAAAGATGCCAAGCACAGTGTTGGTATTTCCGATATCAATAGTGAGCAGCATTAGAAGTCCAATCCGATATCTAAAACGGGCGCTGAGTGGGTCAGCGCACCGACAGCTAAATAATCCACACCGGTTGCAGCGTAGGCGGAAGCGTTTTCAATCTTTAAACCACCAGATGATTCCAACTTTGTTTTAAATCCTTTAGTTATTTCAACCGCTGCTTTGGTTTGTTCGATGCTCATGTTGTCCAACAAGACGATGTCGACCCCGGTTTGCAGCGCCTCCTTCAATTGTTCGAGATTGTCGACCTCGACCTCAATTTCGACGCCAGGGAACTCTTTTTTAACATTATTTATCGCAGCGGTAACAGATCCGGCTGCTGCGATGTGATTGTCTTTAATCAATGCGCCATCACTCAAGGTCATCCGGTGATTGGTGCCACCGCCCATACGGACCGCGTACTTCTCTAATTCCCGCAGCCCAGGTGTGGTTTTGCGGGTATCTCTTACCTTGCATTTCGTTCCTTCGACCGCTTTTACCCATTGCGCGGTCAAGGTCGCGATACCAGAGAGATGTGAAAGGAAGTTCAAAGCGGTGCGTTCTGCCAAAAGAATGGCTCGAGTGTTGCCCTCTACCTTAATTAAAGTGGTGCCTGCGTTAATTGCTTGACCATCTTTAACCAACAACTGGTAATTATTTAAACCGCATTTTTCTAGAACCACTGCGGCAATCAATGTTCCAGCTATTACCCCGCTCTTGCGCGCAGTGAAAGCGGCATGGCTAATTTGATCTGCGGTGATTGTTGCTTTGCTGGTGATATCACCATCGTGGGCATCCTCAGCTAACGCTTGTGCAACCCGTTGTTCAATTAAATCAATCTTTAAACCTGCTGCTTCAATCTGATTAACGAGCGATGGAGAGATCATTGAACACCTCCTCGGTAGTGGAGCTCCAACTGCCCTCGACGGAAAGGGTTTGGTGAATCCGCTTGATCCATTGCTCTGATTCTGCTGGGTAATCGCCGCGGAAATGTGAGCCACGTGATTCGGTGCGCTCTAATGCTGATTTAACAATTGCGGTCGCCAAAAGATAAAGATTGGTGGTTTCCCAGGCATCGAGGTTGGCAAAGATTGTGGTGGCGTTTTTTAACTTATTTAGAGTCGCTTGAGTTTCCTGCAAACTTTCCTTGGTGCGCACTACTGCAGCACCTTTAGACATCGCGCGTTGTAATTCGCCGCGGATAGATGGTGAAAGCAAAAACTCATTGGCATCTTGCGGAGCGGGATTTTCAAAATCGGAGAGATTTGCTGCGATGTCTTCGGCGATGCGGGCGCCAAATACCAAACCTTCTAACAAAGAGTTCGAGGCCAAGCGATTGGCTCCGTGGGCACCGGTGCAGGCGGTCTCTCCCACTGCATATAGCCCCGGAACTGAGGAATGGCCATTTAAATCAGTGCGTACGCCACCTGATGCATAGTGCGAGGCAGGGGCTACTGGGATCAAATCTTGTGCTGGATCAATTCCAATCTCTTTGCAGGATGCAAAAATATTTGGAAACCGCTCGGCAAAATCTGCGATACCTCGCGCATCAAGCCAAACATGTTGGGCGCCAGTTAACTTCATCTGTCGGGAGATTTCTTTAGCAACAATGTCACGTGGTGCCAGATCTGCCAACGGATGCACCGTTTGCATAAATCTTTCACCTTTGTCATTAACTAAGAAGGCGCCTTCACCG